>JBEGUD010000033.1:0-5196 GCA_041179065.1 Bacteroidota bacterium
TTAATATCCTTGAAAGAAAAAATGGGTGGCATTAAATCTGGAAATGCCACCCTCATTTCTGGAGCCCTCATGATTGCGTTTTTGTTTGTTGGCAAGCCTTTTTTAAATGTATTGGGGCTCGACATCAGGTCTTTTGCTGTGGGCGGATCGGTGGTTATCTTTTTATTAGGCCTCGAAATGGTACTTGGTCACGAAATTTTTAAAGGCGACAAAGACGCCAAATCCAGCACCATGGTACCCATTGCCTTCCCCATTATTGCCGGAAGCGGTACCCTTACCACCATCATGTCGCTTAAAGCCAATTTCGAGGAAGTATACATATTATCAGGTATTCTAGTAAACCTAGTCATCGTATTTGTAGTACTAAAATCGTTGAATTGGATCCAAAAAGGCCTTGGAGAAGGTGGTTTACTGGCCGTTCGGAAGTTTTTTGGCGTCATTTTACTAGCTATCGCCGTAAAGATCTTTAGCAGCAATATTGCCGCTTTTGGCAAATAATAGAGCTGTTTTTAGCCTACAATTCTTACCTTTGCAGCCCATTTAACCCCTTTAACCCCTTTGGCCTATTTGGGCCTCAGGCAAACCCTTATAAATAAGAAGACATGGCAAAAGTTACTAGAGAGAACATTGCAAAGCTTACAGACAAACTAACAGTCACTTTAGACAAGGCAGACTACTTAGGAAACTTTGAAGTAAGCCTTAAGAAATATGCAAAAACAGCAAATATTCCTGGTTTTAGAAAAGGAATGGTGCCTGCAGGACTTGTGAAAAAAATGTATGGTCAAAGCGTTTTTACAGATGAGGTTTTAAAAACAGTTGAGCAGGAATTAAACAGTTATTTACAAGCTGAGCAATTAGACATTTTTGCGCAGCCACTTCCACTTGATAGCGAACTTCGCAATATGGATATCAACAATCCAGAAAGCTACACGTTTGCTTTTGAAATTGGTTTAAAGCCAGCAGTTGATATTGACGTTAAGAAAGTAAAAGTTACGCGCTACAAAATAAATGTTACGGATCAAATGTTACAAGACGAACTTGAGCGTTTACAAATTCGTAGCGGTAAAATGACAGAGCCAGAAGCCGTAACTGGTGATGACAACGTTTTAAATGTAAAATTTGTAGAGTGTGATAAATCAGGTGCTGCTATTGAAGGTGGTATTACCAAAGACAACTCTTTACTTGTTAAATATTTTGAGCCTAAATTTAGAAAAAATTTAATCGGCAAGAAAAACGACGATAGCGTTGTATTGCAATTGGGCAAAGCGTTTGAAGCGAAAGAAAAAGAAGCCATTTTAGCTGATTTAGGATTAACAGATGCTGACGCAGATAAATATTTTAGCTTACAAATTACAAAAGTAGGTCTAGTAGAAAAAGCAGAAATGAACGCTGAATTTTTTGCAAGTGTGTATCCAAATGCTGCTATTGCAACTGCAGAAGAATTTACTGCAGAAGTTAAGAAGGAAATGGAAGCGTATTATGATGCGCAGTCTCGCAATCAAATCCACGATCAAATTTATCACCACTTTGTAGACCATACCCCAATGGAATTACCAGAAGGATTTTTAAAGCGTTGGTTACAAACAGGTGGTGAAAAACCAAAAACAGAAGCAGAAGCGGAAGCAGATTATCCAAGCTTTGCTGGTCAATTAAAATGGACACTTGTAAGTAGCAAATTAGCTGCCGATAATAAAATTGAAGTAATGCCTGACGATATCCGTGATTTTGCGAAGCAGCAATTGTTTAGCTACATGGGCGGTCAATTAGGTGCGCTTGGTGACAACCAACAATGGGTAGAAGATTATGCAAACCGCATGATGCAAGACCGCAAATTTGTGGAGGATAGCTACCACCGCATTAGCACCGAAAAATTATTTGGCATCATTGAAACACAAGTAACTGCCAAAGAAGAAAGCATTAGTGCCGAAGATTTTGCAAAGAAATTACACAATCACAGCCACTAATCTCATCAAAACATAGAGAAAAGCTGGGGTAACCCGGCTTTTTTTATGAAATCAGGTCAAAAAACCTGACTACTTGTCTTTTGGTTAAAAATTTGCATAGTATTTGCCACTGTTCTAGGCAACCGAAAAAGCAAATAACTTATCTTCAAAGCGAAATTTAAAGTATATGAATCTAGGAAAAGAATTTGAGCAATATGCGGTAAAACATAGAGGTATTAGTAGTGCCACTTTGCATAATTACCAGCAGGTAACAAACCTTACCCCATACATTATTGAGGAGCGCCCAATGAACGTGGCTAGCATGGATGTGTTTTCACGTTTAATGATGGACCGTATTATATTTTTAGGCGAAGGCATCAACGATTATGTTGCCAATATTGTAACGGCTCAATTGTTGTTTTTAGAAAGCACCGACCGCACGCGCGATATTCAAATGTATATCAATAGCCCAGGTGGAAGCGTTTATGCAGGACTTGGCATTTATGATACCATGCAATTTATTGGACCAGATGTGGCAACTATTTGTACAGGCATGGCTGCTAGCATGGGACAAATTTTATTGTGCGCTGGTGTTAAAGGAAAACGCACTGCACTAAAGCATAGCCGTATCATGATGCACCAACCAAGTGGTGCCATTGGTGGTCAAGCAACTGACATTGAAATCACGGCAAGAGAAATTAAAAAATTAAGATCAGAATTATACGCTATTACGGCGCATCACACTGGCAAAGACGAAGATACTCTTGCAAAAGAGAGTGAGAGAGATTTTTGGATGACTGCCGCTGATGCAAAAGAATATGGACTGGTAGATGAAGTTTTATTAACCAACCCACGCAAAGAAAATAAATAACAAAGACCATGACAGACTTAAAATATATTGTAAATCCATACTTAATGGAAGACGAGGAAGAATCTGTAAAAGAAGATAAGCCCGTTAATAACGGCATGCTCATGAAAAAAATGGAAAAACTTTTCTTTGAAAAGAGAACCGTTTATTTGTGGGGTGTTGTGGATGACAGTTCTGCAAAAGATGTCGTAAACAAATTATTGTTATTGGACGCAGACAAACCGGGCGCGGAAATTAAATTTTATATCAATAGTCCAGGAGGCATTGTAACAAGTGGTATGGTGATGTATGATACCATGAAACTGATTGAGAGCCCTGTCTCTACTATTTGTATGGGACTTGCGGCTAGCATGGGTTCTATTTTACTCAGTGCTGGTGCCAAAGGCAAGCGTTATATTTATCCGCACGGAGAAGTGATGATTCACCAACCAAGCCTTGGCGGTTACATGCAAGCAAAGAGTGCCGATATTGAAATTCAGGCCGAACAAATTATAAAAACAAAAGCAATTGGTGCGCGCATTTTAGCTGAAAACTGTGGCAAAACAGTAGATCAAATCATGAAAGATTTTGACCGTGATTATTGGATGGATGCAAAAGAGGCCGTAGCCTATGGAATTGTTGATAGTGTACTAGAGAAGATTTAAGGAGCAACTGTATTATGGCAAAAGCAAATCAATTAACCTGTTCTTTTTGTGGAAGAAGTAGGGACGAGGTAAAAATTCTTATCGCAGGGCAAAACTCGCACATATGTGAAAACTGTGTGGAGCATGCGCAAGAAATTATAGCACAAGAAGTAACGGTTAAAAAAGAAGGTGATAAAGGAAACTTCAAACTCAATGTGCGTAAGCCATTAGAGATAAAAAAGTTTTTAGACGAGTATATCATTGGTCAAGACGATGCAAAAAAGATTTTATCGGTAGCGGTATACAATCACTTTAAGCGTGTGGCACAAAAGCCACAAGCAGATGATGTTGAAATTGAGAAGAGTAATATTATTATGGTAGGCGAAACGGGTACGGGCAAAACGTTACTTGCTAAAACCATTGCTAGAATTTTAAATGTTCCGTTTGCGATTGTAGATGCCACTGTTTTTACAGAAGCCGGATACGTAGGAGAAGATGTTGAAAGCATGCTTACGCGTTTATTACAAAATTGTGATTACGATGTTGCAGCTGCCGAAAGAGGTATCGTTTATGTAGATGAAATTGATAAAATAGCCCGCAAAGGAGATAACCCTTCTATTACGCGTGATGTAAGTGGCGAAGGTGTTCAACAAGGTTTACTAAAAATGCTTGAAGGAACCGAAGCGCTCGTTCCTCCACAGGGTGGACGTAAGCACCCCGAACAAAAAATGATTAAAGTAGACACTAAAAATATTTTATTTATTTGCGGTGGTGCTTTTGATGGTATCGATAAAGTAATTGCTAGACGTATCAACACCAATGCCATTGGATTTAGCGTTAACAAAGACGAGCAGGAAAATGCCAGAAAAAATTTATTGCAATTTATCAATGCGCAAGATTTAAAAAGCTTTGGACTTATTCCTGAATTACTCGGAAGACTTCCAGTAGTAACACACCTTGAACCACTTGATGCTGGTATCTTACGCAGTATTTTAACAGAGCCTAAAAATTCGTTACTTAAACAATACAACCGTTTATTTGAACTAGAAGGCATTGAACTTATTATTGAAGAAGAAGTACTTGACTTCATGGTTGGTAAAGCCATGGAATACAAACTTGGTGCGAGAGGTTTAAGAAGTATTTGCGAAAGTATTTTAACAGATGCTATGTTTGAACTTCCAGGTACAGATACCAAAAAATTTACGGTAACCCTTGATTACGCAGAACAAAAGTTTAGCAAGAGTAAACTGAGTTCTTTAAAAGTTGCTTAAAACAAAATGATATGAACGAATTAGTAGAACGCTTAGTTAAAGAAGCGGCCTTAACACCAGAGCAAGCACAGCAAGCCATTGCAACCATCGCAGGTTTTGTAAAAGAGAAATTTCCAATGCTTGGAGGCGCTGTAGATCAAATATTTTCGGCGGGTAATAAAGACTAGCCTACAGCATATTTAGTACTGTATCCATAATCTCGCTTTTGGTAATAGGAATACCCATTACCTTATTGTACCCTTTTGCATCTACTAAATACTGGTCTCTTATTATTTTTATGAGTTGACCATTATTGATTTCAGGAATTAATACTTTATCAAATCCTGCAATGATGCTTCCTAAATTTTTAGGGAACGGACGCATGTATTTAATATGTGCATGACTAACTGCATGTCCTGCTGCTTGAAGTTCTGTAACCGCTGTTTTGATCGCACCATAGGTAGAACCCCAACCTAATACCAATACTTTCCCGGTTTCCGGACCACTATCTA
>JBEGUD010000034.1:0-3142 GCA_041179065.1 Bacteroidota bacterium
TGGAAAATTGAAATTGATACCAATCGAAAAAACTTTTCTTTCAAAGACCGCATCTTGTATTACTTCGAAAAATTAACGGGCATTCGTCTATTTGATTTTAGTAATTTTAAAATCATTAAATAATACCGATGAATAACGCACAGGAAATAGCGGCAGGTATAATAGCTGGAGATTTTAAATCTTTGGCCAGGGGCATTTCTTGGGTAGAAAATGAAGTAACGGGTTATCGGCAGTTATTGCATATAACACCTTCACATAAATCTTCGGTTACGGGTATTACAGGCCCTCCGGGTGCAGGAAAGAGTACTTTGGTAGACGCTTTAATTGCGAACTGGGTAGCCGCCGGGAAAAAAGTAGGGGTGCTTTGTGTAGATCCTTCTTCTCCCTTTAATTTAGGCGCCCTACTTGGTGACCGAATTAGAATGAGCGAGTGGTACAACCATTCTGGCGTATACATACGTTCACTTGCAAGTAGAGGTGCACTGGGTGGACTACATACGCATATTTTAGAAATAACACAGCTCATGCAGTTGGCCGGGTTTGATGAAATTATTGTCGAAACGGTGGGTGTAGGACAAAGTGAAATTGAAATTGCAGGACTTGCCGACACCACCGTTGTTGTGGTTGTTCCGGAAGCTGGCGATGAAGTGCAAACCATGAAATCAGGCATCATGGAAATCGCACATATTTTTGTTGTCAACAAAAGTGACCGTCCAGAAGCAGATCAATTTGTACATCATTTAAAACAAATGATGGCGCCAAGTTTTTCAAATACATCTTATCAAATTCCAATTATAAAAACAATTGCTGCACAAAAAACGGGCATACCAGAATTAGCGGAAGCCATTGCAGCACATCAGCTACAGCTGCAGGATCCTACTAGAAAAAATTGGTTGCTCACACAAAAAGCACTTCGATTGATTCAGCAAAAAAGGATGCAAGATATCAATGCTACCTCATTATTAGCGGCGATTACAGAGGCGTCGCAGGATCCTCAATTTAATATTTTTGAATTTGTTCAAGCATACTAATAATGGGTACCATGGAAAATAAAAATCCTACAGTAGCCGTTGTTATTGCCACTTATAATGGCGCTACTTATTTGCGCGCACAATTAGAAAGTATTGTACAGCAGACGTATAAGCCAAGTCAAATTATTATTGTAGACGACGCATCTTTAGATGATACCATTACTATCGCGCATGCATTTGCAGCGCATCATCCGGAAGTAATGGTGGTGCAAAATGAAACGAGACTTGGGTACATTAAAAATTTTGAGAAGGGAATGCTACTTGCAAACGCTTCTTATATTGCGCTAAGTGATCAAGATGATATTTGGGTGCCGCATAAATTGGAAACATTACTCGCAAATATTGGAGATCAAATGCTAGCCTACTCCGATTCTGAATTAATTGATGCAGAAGGAGATTTATTGCATAAAAAAATGTCATCTATAAAAAACCAATTGGCGTATCATACACCTATCATGTATACGATTGGTGCCTGGGCCCCAGGTCATGCCATGCTTTTCAAAAAAGAATTAATAGATAAGGCGGCTCCATTTCCGGCGCTTGTTACACATGATTTTTGGCTGGGTTTTGTGGCTACTTGTTACAGCACTGTGGTGTATGTGAATGAACCGCTGGTGCATTACCGCCAGCATACACAAAACGCCATTGGCGCCGACACCACAAAAAACAAAACCGCGTCATTAACCATGGCGCAAAAAAAACAAAAAGCGCGTGCGCGCATGCAATTACTATACAATAAAGTAAAAGAGGCGGGACATCAACACGAGGGGGTTTTTGAAAAAATCAATAACAGTTACGCTAGTTTTTCGCTTGTCAATAATTATAACCGCGCCAAATTATTTTTTGATTACAGAAATTTGATACTCGCGTATAAAAAAAAGTCGGCGCTACTTAAAGTATTGTTTGCCGTAAAAATGTTTTTTAAAATTGATTAGCAAAAAACTTCACCTGCAACCTTTTTATAAAATTTTTTGCATGCACACTTAAAGGCACGCTAGCTTCTGGAAGGGGTCCCGTAAATTTTTCGCCCCTGCGTAAATAATATTTAGATAAAGTACTAGACGTAAATCCCCATTTTTCGATAAAAGTAAAATAGCCTTTGTTGCGTTTAACACGCTTTACAGAAACAGATCCAAAGTGGTACACCCTACTTTCAGAAATACCTCTAAATAGCCGTACGCCTGCATTCCAGAGCTTCATAGAAAAATCAGGATCGGAGTACATGCCCGGGCTAAACTCGTTGCTGTAACCACCCACGGCGTCCCAGGTATCTACGTGTACAATATTTGGGGGCCAGGTAGCACCCTGCCAATCCTGCATGGGAAGTGATGCATAGTTTGCTAATAAATCAGCTTCATTAAAAGTAGTAATGTCTTTTCCAAAATCATATTGAATCGAACAATTACTCTGTGCTTTTAATTCAATAGCCGTGCTCGAAAAAAAGAAAAGGTTATGTTTTGTTTCTTCAATCGCTTTTGCAATTGGTGCATCCCAATTTGGACACACATACATATCATCATTAATATATAACAAGTAATTTGTTGTTACGAGCGTTCGGCAACTATTTAATGCGTAACAAACACCTATATTATTTTTACTATATGAGTAACTGATATCCGCTTGTGTTTTTACCCAATCTAGTGTGCCATCAACACCTTCATTTATATGAACAATAATTTCATGTGTATATATAGAATTTTTTTTAATACTCTCAATGCACAATTGCAAATAAGCTAGATTATTCCAGCTAGGTATCACAATGGAGAACTTTGCATTTGTAGCCGTGTTGCCCTTTACTTTTTCTATATTTACATGCATAGATGAACGACTTGAACGTTAAAAGTAAAAAGAGTTGATGAAACCGCCTATTTCAGTTGTTCTTTGTACCTATAATGGTGCAAAATATATTGAAGCGCAATTGGCTTCTATCTTAGCGCAAACCTATGCGGTCGCTGAAATTATTGTGGTTGATGATGTTTCTAGTGACGACACCATGGCAGTGGTAGAGCGCGCGGCAGCGCGCGATAGCCGAATTTCACTTTCTCAAAACAGGTTCAATATTGGCTTCACTTCAAATTTTGAAAGCGCCTTACAAATAGCGAAGCATGATT
>JBEGUD010000035.1:0-6676 GCA_041179065.1 Bacteroidota bacterium
GTCCTAAGCAAGACGACTTGTGCAATAAAATTGCAGCGCCTGTTAAGCAAGCAAACACAGAAATTGTAGCCGGAGGTGAACTTTTAAAACAAGTAATATCTGCACTTCGAGATGCGAGAAACAAAAACCAGTTAAAACCAAAAGACACCATTACGCTGCATATTCAAACAGCTAATACAGATACTTACAAAACCATTGAATCGATATTATGTAAGCAGGTGAATGCAACAAGCATTGCCTACACCA
This sequence comes from Bacteroidota bacterium, assembly GCA_041179065.1. GTDB lineage: Bacteria > Bacteroidota > Bacteroidia > Chitinophagales > Chitinophagaceae > Sediminibacterium. Next base: position 247 of record JBEGUD010000035.1, read on the forward strand.
ATAGTAGCATTGATAATACCATTGTGGTAGCTGTCGAAAAAGATAAATTTTTTATTGAAACAAGTATCGAACTTGATGCAACAGCTTTAAAAGCAACACTACTAGCAGATTTAGCGTATCAAAAAGGCTTTTTAGAAAGTGTAACTAAAAAATTAAGTAACGAGCGTTTTGTGCAAAATGCAAAACCAGAAGTGGTTGCATTAGAACAACAAAAGCAAGCAGATGCTATTGCCAGAATTGCAACCATCGAGGAAAGTTTACAATCATTATAATGACTCAACTTGTTGTAATGCGTAAATTATTAATGCTGGTTGTGCTACTCGTTTGTTTGACCACAACTGCACCTAAAGCGCAGTCCATTTCTGAACTTAATACATTAAGGCGCATTAATCCAGACAACCCAAATAGTCCCGTTTGGAATAACTTGTCTAACACTTCTAAATACATTAGCGTTGGTGTACCAGTAGGTTATTTTGTAGCTGGACTTATGCATAATAATAAGGCGTTAAAGCAAAAGGCCGCTTATACAGCAGCAGCCATCTTATTAAACACAGCTACTACCACCCTATTAAAAAATGTGGCTAAAAGAGAAAGGCCCTATAACACCTACACAGGTATATTTCCAGATAAAATAGAATCAGATTACGCGTTTCCTTCGGGGCATACGAGTAGTGCTTTTACAACTGCAACATCGCTTGCCATCACTACTAAAAAATGGTACGTTGCAGTACCTGCTTTTGCATGGAGTGCTGGTGTTGGTTATTCCAGAATATATTTAGGTCAGCACTACCCTTCAGATGTGATCATGGGTGCGCTTGTTGGCAGCAGCTCAGCACTTATTTGCCACTGGGCTTCTAAGCAACTCTTAAAGCGCAAAAAAATCAAAACGCTTCAAATCAAATAATGTCTACTTTACTACATATAAGAGAAGCTAGCAAAAAAGATATTGCTACAATTAGACAAATAGCAACCATTACATGGCCTGATGCTTATGGAACATATATTAGCATGGCGCAATTAAATTATATGCTTGACATGATGTACAGTGATGATTCGCTGCTGAATCAAATCAATAAAGGACATCAGTTTTATATTGCAGAACATGATAGTGAGGCTATTGGATTTGCTTCTGTTTCTAAAGAAGAAAACAATGCTTGCAAGCTTAATAAGTTATACGTTTTACCTACGGCTCAAAAAACAGGAGCGGGCAAAGCCTTGCTTTTACAAACCATTGCATACGCAACATCTTGTTCAGCTAACACTTTGTATTTGCAAGTGAACAAACAAAACAATGCGCAACAATTTTATAGCAAGCATGGATTTGCCATAAGAGAAGCTTCTATTTTAGAAATTGGCGGCGGCTATATCATGGATGATTATATCATGGAACTAGCGCTTACATATTAGTACACCAACACGTGCGTTTGCTTGATAATACCCATAACAAAAACGCTTTGTACATGACCAATATTATCGGCTTCACTTAATTTGTTAACGTGAAAATTGTAATAGTCGTCCATATTTTCGGCAACTACTTTTAGCATAAAATCAAATTCACCAGAAATATTATAGCATTCAATTACTTCATGCATTTCTAAAATACTTTTAATAAAACGGGCACCTGCATTTTTATTGTGTTGTTTGAGAGAAACGTAACAAATAACGGTTAAGCCCTTTTTAACTTTATTGGGGTCTACAAGTGTTGCATATTGTGTAATAACACCCTCCTCTTCTAGCCTCTTGATCCTTTCATGAACCGGTGTGGTACTAAGTCCTACCTTATCAGCAATTTCTTTGACGGTTGCTCTTGCGTTGGCTTGTAAAAGCTTTAAAATAGCTAGATCTTTGCTATCTAAACCGTTTGCAATAGTGGAATCTTCTTTTTGGCTAGTTTTTTGAGGCATAAAATGAGTGTTTATTCTATATTATTAGTCAAATATAATACTTTGTTCTAAATGTAAATATATTTTTAGAATTAAATACTATAAATATACCTTTGCACTTCATAAATAATCTAAATAAGTAATTATGTCATCACTTTCTTCTATCGACTTTAGTTTAAAAAACAAAGTAGCGGATATCAGTCTTGCAGATTGGGGCCGTAAAGAAATCAGATTAGCCGAGGCTGAAATGCCAGGTTTAATGAGTATCCGTGAAGAGTACGGAGCAAGTCAACCATTAAAAGGTGCTCGTATTGCTGGTTGTTTACACATGACCATCCAAACCGCTGTATTGATTGAAACTTTAACTGCATTAGGTGCAGAAGTAAAGTGGAGCTCATGTAATATCTTTTCTACACAAGATCAGGCTGCTGCGGCAATCGCTGCAACTGGTGTTGGTGTATTTGCTTGGAAAGGCCAAACCGTTGAAGAAGGTGACTGGTGTATCGAGCAAACATTATTTTTTGGTTCTGAAGACCGTCCATTAAACATGATCTTAGATGATGGTGGTGATTTAACCAATATGGTATTAGATAAATACCCTCAATTTGTTGCTGGTATTAAAGGTTTATCTGAAGAAACAACAACAGGAGTTCACCGTTTATATGAGCGTATGGCTAAAGGTACTTTACCAATGCCTGCTATCAACGTTAACGATTCAGTTACCAAATCTAAATTCGATAACAAATATGGTTGTCAAGAATCATTAGTAGATGCGATTCGTCGTGCAACTGATGTTATGATGGCTGGAAAGGTTGCTGTAGTTGGTTCTTACGGTGACGTAGGTAAAGGTTCTGCTGCTTCTTTACGAGGTGCTGGTTGCCGTGTAATTGTAACAGAAATCGATCCTATCTGTGCTTTACAAGCTGCTATGGATGGCTACGAAGTAAAGCGTATGATTGATGCAGTTAAAGAAGCTGACATTGTTGTTACTGCTTCTGGTTGTCGCGACCTCATCAATGAAAAGCATTTTAGAGTAATGAAAGACAAGGCGATTGTTTGTAATATTGGTCACTTTGATATTGAAATTGATATGGCTTGGTTAAATACAAACTATGGTCATACAAAAGATACCATTAAGCCACAAGTAGATCTTTACAATATTGATGGTAAAGATGTTATTGTACTTGCAGAAGGCAGACTTGTAAACTTAGGTTGTGCAACAGGTCACCCATCATTTGTAATGAGTAACTCATTCTCTAACCAAACACTTGCTCAAATAGAATTATGGACAAACCATAAGAACTATGAAAACAAAGTGTACGTTTTACCTAAACATTTAGATGAGAAGGTTGCACGTTTACACCTTGCTAAAGTAGGTGCTCAATTAGACGAATTAACTCCAGAACAAGCTGCTTACTTAGGTATACCACAGCATGGTCCATTTAAGTCTGATGCTTATAGATATTAATAGTTCCCCCGGATTTAAAAAATGCCCGACCTTTATGGTTGGGCATTTGTTTTTAGTTCCTAGCATATATGAATCGAACCGCGATAACTATATTACTCCTCACTGTCTTTTTTGTAGTCAATAACGTATCTCTATTTGCTCAAGAAGATTCTACAGTTCATAGTTTACGCGACTCTACCTTTTTATTACGCAGCAAAAAAGGAATCTTAAAAAAACTAGGTGATGCCATTTGGATTGATGCGCCACAATTTAACATGCAAAATAATTCGGTTGTAATAAAAAATGAATTGCCTTTTACTACATTTAAAGGAAAGATTATCAATCAAATTCAAGTAAACAGTGTTTCTTACACAACTCCATTTAATGACACCATGGCCACCGGCAAAAAATTAAAAAGGGCCATGGAGGAAGCGCTTTATAATAGCACCACTAATAAAACAATGCTTAAAAACTTATTTTTTAATACTGGAGATACCTTATATCCATACTTGATTGCCGATAATGAAAAATTCTTAAGAGAGCTGGCATTTATTCAGGATGCAAGAATTGTTGCATCAATTGACCCTTCCGATTCTAATGGTGTAATTATGAATATTCAGTGGAAAGATATTTTCCCAATTGGCGGAAGTGCAAATATTGGTAGTACTCAATCTTTTAATGCCGAAATTAACCATAATAATGTTTTGGGTCTTGGTGATAAAATTCAAATCAATGCGCTATATGATTTAGATAGAAGGCCATTAGCTGCTACAGGTTTTGAATATATCAAAAGAAATTTTTTGGGAAGTTTTTTAAACTTAACCATTGGTATTGATAAAATAAAGCCCACTTTTAATAGCGGCCGAAGAGAAGAATATGCACGTTACATAAAAGGAGACTTACCCCTTGTTAGCCCCTATCATAGTTTTACAGGTGGATTTGAATTTGGAACCTACGAGGCAAATAAAACATATAACACAAGGGCAACTTATGATCACATGTATAGGTATGCGTATGGTATTATGGATGGTTGGATGGGTATTAATATTGGTGCAGGGCTAAGGGTAAAAGATAATTTGCAAACAAGGCTTCGTAAGTTCATAAGCTTTAGAGCTATGTCAAAAAGATTTAGTGAAATTCCTGACACGGCTACTATAAAATACAATATCCATTATAGTAATATTGATGCAGGGCTTATTGCCTTTAATATTTTTAAACAGGAATATTACCACACTAATTTTATTTATGGTTTTGGACGAAATGAAGACGTACCAGAAGGATATAGTTTTTCGGTGGTAAGTGGTTTAACCCAACGAAATACGCGTACTAGACCTTATATAGGAATTGATTATGAAAGAGACTATTTTACAAATCAAAAAAACTACACCAATTTTATAATAAAACTGGGCGGGTATTTACACAAAGGCTCCATAGAAGATATTAGTTTTTTGAGTGCCGTCAATTATTTTACAGTGCTCAAAAAGTTGTCTAATCCAAAATGGCAAAAAAGAAGTTTTGTACAAATTAGTGCTACACAACAATTAAATACCATTTTAAATGAGCCGCTTTATTTGCGTAGCGAGTATGGTATTCCAACCTTTAAAAATGATAATATCCAAGCTGCCACAAGGGTATCATGTAACATCGAGTCGGTGTATTATAACCAGGTTAAATATTATGGTTTTAGCTTTGCCCCCTTTATGTTTGTAAACAGTAGCTATATTAAATTAATTGGTGAAGCGGTACAAAAAGGAAGCATTTACACAGCACTAGGGCTAGGCTGTAGGACTAGAAATGAAAATTTAGTTTTTGGAACCATTGAGCTTAAAGCCTACTATTATCCACGTACTATTTCAAATATGACGCCACTAAATATAAGCCTCACAACTGGCTTACGATTTAGGTATAATAGCCAACTTATTCGCAGACCCGATTTTGTTCAAATGAACTAAATAATAGCTAGATTTTACAACCTTTACACAAGAGATTTGTTATAAAAATATCAATTCAAATACTATGGTTCAAGCCTATAATTTTTTAGCTAGTTGGCAACTTTTTCCTGAAAAATGTTCCTTTGAACATGGACTTGCTCCAAAAAGCGGAAATTATAAAATTGAAAGCATCAATAATGGTCATGCATTGCTTATAAGTAGCAATTGGGTGAGCATCGAAAACGAAGCTTTTTATACCCAACACGAAGTGGTTCCCGATGCCTCACTAAGAGCATTTGATAACCAAGCATTTGCAGATACCATATTTTCTGAAATACCCAATGCTTCTACCCTAGTAACACGCTTTATCAAAGACGAACAAACCGCACTAGATGTAACACATGAAATATTAGCCAATGGCTATTTAAAAATTACACAAAAAGGAACCAAGCCAGATGGTGAGCCATTTACTAATATAGAAATTTACCACAAGCAATTAAGCGTCATGCCCTATGCCGCATCAGCTGCAGGTGTTGCTATCAGACCCACTAAAGAAGGTGTTATCAAACACAAAGCATTATGGGCCATGGAAGAACAAACCAATATGCAGCTGGATCAAATCAAGCAACAAATTGAGTTATTGGCAAAGCAAGCACAAGAAATTAGAAAGCGTAAAGAATTAAGTTTAATGATTTATGAAGCTAAACTTGGATTCAAACCTCAAATAGGACACACCTATCATTTGTATGAGAAAAATGATGGCAACCATATGCTGTCTTTGGTATCACCACAGGAATGGGGCGGTCACGGGCCGTTTAAACAATTTATTTCTAGTGTTCGTTTACTCGCCGATCATACTTGGGTAGAAATTAGCGAATAAAGGCTTCCACCTTTTTCAAATAACTGGTCTACTCGTTTTTCTACTGCTTCATCTTTTATTAATACAGGTGCATGATGTGGTTTAATTCTTGCATCAATGACAAGTGGCCCTGTACATCCCCAATGTTTATTTTGGGTAAAAGACCCAATACCATAAATATCATGAGAAGGATTACTTCTTGTATAAGTAACCCATAAATAATTATTAAGTGTTTGCGCAGTAAAACTGGCATCATCACAAAGTACAATAATGGCAGTACCTGCTAATGCTTCATTTGCATTTGAAACCT
>JBEGUD010000036.1:0-30755 GCA_041179065.1 Bacteroidota bacterium
GTAATTTTTTTCTCCATCATTTTTTGAATATCCGCTTGTTGCAACGCAGAATAATGGATGGGAGAAATAATAATTTGATTGAGTTGTAATAAGGGTAAATCTTCAGAAACAATGGGCGCACTTTTAACAAGAATCGGGCACTTATAAATTTCATGTCTGTCAAAAACAATTCTTGCACCGGCTTCGCTATAATCTGCATCGGAGTAATGACTTCCCTCCCCCGCCAAATGTTCAATAGAAACTTCGTTGCCATTAGAAACCAAAACACCAACGGCTTCTGGAGAAAGGGCAATTCGGTTTTCTTGAAACGCCGTTTCTTTTGGAATACCAATATGTAGTTTAGCGCCAAGTGGTTTAATATCTAATGTTTCTTCGAGGGTTTCGTATAAAAAAGAAGTAGAAATAGTGGGTTTACTAGTAGCCATAATAATTTGTATTTGCTAGTAACTAGCTGGGTTACTTATAAAGTTAAGATTTTACACGAGAATAAATATGTCTCGTTTTTTCATCTATGCGTGATAATCTAATTTCAAATACGGGGCCTACCAAGAGATCAGGAACATTTTCAGGCCACTCAATCAAACAAGTATCGCCACTGTGCAAATGTTCGTCAATACCTGCCCTAACAGCTTCTTCCAAAGATCCAAGGCGGTACCAATCCATATGAAATAGGGAGCCTCCCTCATACTGATACTCATTTACCAGGGCAAAAGTTGGACTACTCACAGCGTCCTCAACACCAAGCATTGTACAAAGCGCATGAATAAACGTGGTTTTACCTGTACCCATCGCTGCATAAAAAGCCCAAATTGGGATGTCCTTTCCTTCGGCCCAAGCGGCTGTAACCACTTCCTGTATTTGGTCTAAGGTGAAATTTTGCTCCATCAAACAAATATACAAACAAAGGCCTCCGAATGAAGTAACTTTGTAGCAAATTAAGTCTTATGGAAAAAGTGAATTGGAAGGTAAAAGGCATGAGCTGTACCAACTGCGCACTTAGTGTAGACAAGGTAGTTACAGGCCTAGGTATGGAGGATGTAAAGGTTAACTTTATGGGTGGAGAATTAAGTTTTAATGCGCCAGCAAATACCAACAAACAAAAAATACAAAAAGAAATTATAGCACTTGGTTATGAGGTAGAAGGAGAAGGTATTGAAAGTGAAAAAAAATCGAAACAATTATTTAGTTCGCCCCTACAACGCTTTTGGTTTTGTTTTGTTTTTACAGCGCCCCTGATGCTACACATGATTCCTGGTGTACACATCCATGTACTCATGAATCCATATGTTCAACTAGGTTTAACCATCCCCGTATTTATAGTTGGCATGGGATACTTTGGTAAGAGCGCCTTAAAAAGTCTTTCCAAAGGGGTGCCAAATATGAATGTACTTGTAGCGCTTGGCGCACTTGCTGCATTTGGCTATAGTTTGTATGGAACCCTTATAGGAGAATCTGAAAACTATTTGTTTTACGAAACCACGGCTACTATTTTAACCCTTGTTTTTTTTGGCAATTTGCTAGAAGACAGGTCGGTGCAAACAACACAAGCCGCTTTAAAAAAGTTAGCCGTTTCTCAAAAGACAATGGCCAACCTCATTGCCTTTGATGAAAACCACCAAGAACTTGTTTTCCCAGTAGAAAATACCAGTTTAAAAGTAGGCGATATTGTACTAATCAAAAATGGGGAAACCGTACCCATGGATTGTAAAATATTGTGGGGTGAAGCCAGCATTAACGAGGCTATTATTTCTGGAGAAAGCGTACCTGTTATTAAAAAAATGAATGACCTGCTTATTGGAGGTAGTATGGTAGAATCGGGCACCATCAAGGCTTATATTACAGCCGTTGGAGAAAATACGGTGCTTGCAAATATTTTACAACTTGTAAAACAAGCACAAACAGAAAAACCGCCCGTTCAACAACTTGCCGATAAAATATCGGCCATTTTTGTACCTACTGTTATAGGCATTGCTCTACTTACTATTATCGGAACTTATTTTATAGCGTCGCTTCCATTTAGCACTTCTTTACTAAGAGGTATCGCCGTACTCGTGATTTCTTGCCCATGTGCTATGGGCCTTGCAACGCCTGCTGCCATTGCCGTTGGGCTTGGCAGGGCCGCACGCAATGGGGTACTATTTAAAAATGCAAGGAGTTTAGAAATCTTTAAAAGTATCAAGCAAGTAGTATTTGATAAAACCGGAACACTAACAACTGGAAAATTTACGGTTACTAGTTTTACCATGGCGCCTAATGCCAATATTGATGAAGCCACTTTTAAACAAATTGCTTTTTCACTAGAAAAATATGCCAACCATCCTATTGCAAATGCGATTGCAGCAGCATGGAAAACGAAAGAAGATATTAGGTGGCAAAAAATAGAAGAGCAAAAAGGACTTGGCATGTTCGCCACCGATAAAGAAGGCAACACCTACATTGCAGGTTCTTTTAAAGTTGCTACACAACATACCACAGACCATAGCCACAATGTGTATGTCATAAAAAACAATATTTTACTAGGATACATTGATGTTGCTGATGAAATAAGACCAGAAGCTAAAGATGTAATTACAACCTTAAAGAGGATGGGTCTTACACCTATTTTATTAAGTGGCGATAAAAAAGAAAAATGTGCACTCGTGGCAAGTGAACTTGGAATCACTGAGTTTTATTACGAGCAAACACCTGCCAATAAACTAGATAAAATTGGTGCCTTAAGTATCGCAATGCCTACTGTTATGGTGGGTGATGGCATCAATGATGCACCAGCGCTCGCTAAAGCAACTGTTGGCGTTTCATTAAGTGAGGCTTCGCAAATTGCGATGCAAAGTGCACAGGTTGTACTAATGAACCATGGCATTAAAAATTTGCCGCTAGCTTTAGGACTTGGAAAACACACATATATTACCATCAAAGAAAATTTATTTTGGGCATTCGCTTATAATATTGTTGCCATTCCAGTAGCCGCATTTGGTTATTTAAATCCAACCTTTGGCGCACTTGTAATGGGTCTTAGTGATGTTGTACTTGCTATCAATTCTATCCGACTTAATTTTAAAAGGGTAACACGCTAATCACAACATGCCTACTGCATTACAAATACTAGAAAAATATTGGGGGCATAACCAGTTTAGGCCTTTACAAGCAGCTATTATTGATGCGGTATTAGCAGAAAAAGATGTGCTCGCTTTACTACCTACAGGTGGCGGAAAATCAATATGCTTTCAGGTTCCTACCCTATTAAAAGATGGGATGTGCCTTGTTATTAGCCCCTTAATTGCACTGATGCAAGATCAGGTAAGCAACTTACAAGAAAAAGGGATTGAAGCAGCTGTTATTCATAGTGGCATGCCATTTATGGCCGTTAAAGAAACCTTGCAAGCATGTACAAGTGGTGCGTATAAATTTTTATACCTATCACCTGAGCGTATCGAATCCAATTTATTTAAAGAATATTTACCGGCACTTGATATTTCGCTCATTGCTGTAGATGAAGCGCATTGTATTGCTCAGTGGGGTTACGATTTTAGGCCCCCTTATTTGCGCATTGCAGCTTTACGTAAAGAACTGCCCGGCGTTCCTATTATAGCACTAACAGCGTCCGCTACAAAAGATGTTGAAACAGCCATCATAGAAAAATTAGCTTTTAAGGATCCACTAATTTTTAGGCAGCCCTATAAGCGTCCTGCACTTTCTTATAGTTATTTTGAAGTAGAAAGCAAAATTAACAAGACCCTCGAAATTATAAACAATGTAAAAGGAGCGGGTATCGTTTATTGTAATACCCGAAAACAAACAAAAGACATTGCTGAACTTTTACAACTTCAAAAAATAAGTGCCGACTTTTACCATGCAGGACTCAGTGCAGAAGACCGGCAGGAAAAACAAAAAAAATGGATGACGGGAGATACCCGCATTATGGTATGCACTTCGGCATTTGGTATGGGTATCGATAAGGATGATGTTAGAACAGTTATTCATTATGAAATGCCTGACTGCCTCGAAAATTATTACCAAGAAGCAGGTAGAGCTGGCAGGGATGGTAAAAAAGCGTATGCCGTTTTATTAGCTACAAAAGCAGATATTACAAAAGCCCGTAACCTCCATGAGACAAGGTTCCCAGCTATTTCTACGATTAAAAATATTTACCAATCGATTGCCAATTACTTACAATTACCCGTAGGCATTGGCGAAGGCGGTTATTATGATTTTAACCTGCTTGCATTTTGCAATAATTTTAAATTAGATCTTGCATTAGTAACCCAAACGCTAAAAGTATTGGAACAGGAAGGACATATCCAGTTTTCCGAAAATATATTTTTACCTACACAAGTGTGTTTTACCGCATCCAAAGAAAGTTTAGAAAATTTTGAGCAGGCATACCCTGCTTTTGAACCACTTATTAAAGCACTTTTAAGAAGCTATCAAGGCATATTTGATAATCGTATTTCGATATTTGAAAAAAGAATGGCTGGCATTTGCAAACAAAGTATTGAAACGATACAAACTCAACTTCAACAATTAGCCGCGATGGGTATCATCGAATATTTACCTCAAAAAGAAACACCTCAGATTCATTTTTTGGTAAACCGTGCACCAGCTGCATTTTTACATATAGATCAAGACCAGTACCTCAACAAAAAACAAGCTTTTACCACAAGGATTAATACACTTATCAATTTCGCAATTAACCCAGGTTGCTGCCGAAGTGTTTTTATTGGCAACTACTTTGGAGACGATGACAAAAGTGTTTGTGGAATTTGTGATTATTGCCTCACTCAAAAAAAAATTAAACTAGAAAGCGCATCATTTAGTGCTATAGAACAACAACTGTATACATTACTTACTAAATCACCTAGCCCCATCAGCCAGCTTTTAATAACCATGGGCAAAGACAAGGAAGAAGAAGCATGGGAAGTGATTCGTTTTTTAGAATCTGAAAACAGATTGATTATGAACGAAGACGGAACGATACAACTCGTTTAGAACTGTTTTAACAAAAAATTGGAAGTTCGACAGTACCAATACTTATTAATTTATCTTTATTTCACATAAAATAGTATCCCATGGAAGAAGCAAAAAAATACAAGATTTTACTTTGTGAAGATGACACCAACCTAGGTATGGTTTTAAAAAACTACTTAGAATTAACAGACTATGATGTAACACTTGAGCGCGACGGCCGTTTGGGATTGGCTGCTTTTCAACGTGAAAAATTTGACATCTGCTTATTGGATGTAATGATGCCTAATATGGACGGATTTACACTAGGAGAAGCTATTAGAGACGTGGATCCTGATATGCCATTATTCTTTTTGAGTGCGAAAACCATGAAAGAAGATATTATCCAGGGTTATAAATTAGGTGCCGATGATTATATCACAAAGCCATTTGATAGCGAAGTATTGCTTTTAAAAATTAAAGCCATTTTAAAGCGTAGCGAAGAAGAAAATAAAATTAACGACAATATTGAATTTGATTTAGGCAACTATCATTTTAATCCAAGACTTCGTGAATTAAAAATTGGGGCAACGGTTCATGTTTTATCTCCTAAAGAAAATGAGCTCCTTAAAATGTTAGCTGAACATAAAAACGATTTATTACAAAGAGACAAAGCATTAAAAAAGATCTGGGGAAGCGATACTTACTTTAATGGTAGAAGTATGGATGTGTATATTGCAAAACTACGCAAGTACCTCAAAGAAGACACCCAAATTGAAATCGTTAACATTCATGGTAACGGATTTAGACTAGTAGCGCCTTAGTCGTTACTCAGAAAATAAATTAGGCTTATTTGATAAGCCTGCCAAACAGCCAAGGTGTGTATACGCTTTGGCCGTTACTTCTCTACCCCTAGGCGTACGTTGTAAAAATCCTTCCTGGATTAAAAAAGGTTCATACACTTCTTCAAGTGTACCCGCCTCTTCACCAACCGCAGTAGCAATGGTGGTTAAGCCTACAGGACCGCCTTTAAATTTATCAATAATCGTGAGCAAAATACGGTTATCCATTTCATCGAGGCCATGCGCATCTACATTAAGTGCTTTTAGCCCATGCTGTGTGATGCCTAAATCAATTTTGCCATCATTTAATACCTGTGCAAAATCACGAACCCTACGAAGTAACCCATTGGCAATACGAGGCGTTCCTCTGCTTCTGCGTGCAATTTCAAAAGCAGCATCGGTATTAATTTTAGTATTTAATATAGTAGCGCTTCTTTCAATAATTTTTTGAAGGGTATCAGCCTGGTAATATTCGAGTCTTGATTTAATACCAAAACGAGAAAGTAGTGGCGCCGTTAAAAGTCCCGACCTTGTAGTAGCACCAACTAGTGTAAATGGGTTTAAATTAATTTGAACGCTACGTGCATTAGGACCCGAATCAATCATAATATCAATTCTAAAGTCTTCCATGGCGGCGTATAAATATTCTTCAACAACAGTGCTTAAACGGTGAATTTCATCAATAAATAAAACGTCGTTGGGACCTAAATTGGTGAGTAGCCCTGCTAAATCGCCGGGCTTTTCAATAACTGGGCCTGAAGTTTCTTTAATATTTACGCCCAGTTCATTGGCTACAATACGGCTCAGGGTTGTTTTACCGAGTCCGGGAGGGCCATGAAATAATACGTGGTCTAATGCTTCGCCTCTAAGCTTTGCTGCCTTGATAAAAATAACTAGGTTTTCAATGAGTTGAGGCTGCCCCGAAAAATCATTGATTTCGGATGGACGAATGGCATTTTCAAACTCCTTGTCTGCAGAAGTTAAATTGGAGGCGTCGGTATTTAAATTAGCGTTAGACATGTTTCAAATCTAGTTAAAAAAGAGCAGTTCTACACTACCACATTAATCATACGACCTTTTACAAAAATGAATTTTTTAACAGGCTTTCCTTCCATCCACTTTTGAATAAGCGTGTCCGCTAATACAATGGCTGTTACTTCTTCTTCAGAAGCGTCAAGCGCGATAGAAATATTGGTACGCACTTTCCCGTTGATACTTACCGGATATTCTTTGGAGGATTCTGTTACATGTTTGGCATCAAAAACTGGATAACTCGCATCAAGCACAGAGCCTTCATTACCGGTTGCGCTCCATAGCTCCGCTGCCACATGCGGTGCATACGGCGTTAATAAAACGAGAAGTGGTGACAACACTTGTTTTGTGTTGCATTTTATGTCTGCTAAATCATTCACACAAATCATAAAGGCACTCACAGCCGTATTAAAACTAAAGCGCTCTGTATCTTCTTCAATTTTTTTAATGGTACGGTGTAAGATTTTTAATGCTTCTGGGCTAGCTGGCTCATTATTATAAACTGCTCCTTTTTCTTCGTCAAAAAACAAGCGCCATAATTTTTTAATAAAACGGTGCACCCCTTCGATACCCTTGGTATCCCATGGCTTACTTTGATCTACGGGGCCTAAAAACATTTCATACATTCTAAAAGTATCGGCACCATATTTTTCTACTAAAATATCAGGGTTAACCGTATTAAATTTAGACTTCGACATTTTTTCTACCTCAACGCCGCAGATATATTTTCCATTTTCTAATTCAAAGCTTGCATTTGCGTATTCATTGTTGCGCCATTTTTTAAAGGCTTCCATATCCAATTCAACGCCATCCACCATGTTAACGTCTACATGTAATTTATCTATTTCTTGGCCGTTTATTAGACCTGCAGAAATAAATTGCTGGGTACCTTTTTTACGAAAAACAAACCTGCTACTTCCCTGAATCATCCCTTGGTTTAATAGCTTTCTAAAAGGCTCGTCAAAACCAATATGACCAAGGTCAAATAAAACTTTGGTCCACATACGGCTGTATAGCAAATGCCCTACCGCGTGTTCGGTACCACCAATATATAAGTCTACCTGATTCCAGTAATCACTCACTTGACGGTCACAAAAAATGTCTGTATTGTGAGGGTCCATATAACGTAGAAAATACCAGCTACTACCTGCATAACCCGGCATGGTATTGGTTTCTAGCTCTTTTTCTACCCAAGATGGGATATTAGCAAGCGGCCCTTCTCCTTCCGGACCCGGACTATACGAATCAACTGCTGGTAGTAACAAAGGAAGTTCCGTTTCAGCTAATGCAACTGCTACTCCATTTTTCCATTGTACTGGAAAAGGCTCACCCCAATACCTTTGTCTACTAAAAGCTGCATCACGCATTTTATAATTCACTTTGCGTTTACCGATGCCGCGCTCTTCTAATTGTGCGAGTGCAATTTCGATGGCATCGCGCATGATAATTCCGTTTAGGAAATCACTATTAAACAGCGGCGCATCTTTTGTTGAATTGGCCTCAGTGCCATTATACGCATCACCAATAATATTAGTGATAGGAATATTAAAATGTTGTGCAAATTTATGATCGCGTTCATCACCACATGGCACCGCCATAATAGCGCCTGTACCATAACCAGCTAACACATATTCAGATATCCAAATAGGAATTTGTTTGCCATTAAATGGATTGACTGCAAAAGCACCCGTAAAGCAACCTGATATTTTTTTCTCTGCTTGACGCTCTCTATCACTTCTGCTTTTTACATACGCTATATAATTATCAACTGCAATTTGCTGCTCTTTGGTAGTGATACTTGCAATAATATCATGCTCGGGTGCTACCACCATAAAATCGACACCAAAAATAGTATCAGGTCTTGTGGTGTATACTGTTAAAGTCGCATCCGTATCAAGTGCTGCAGAAGCAATTTTAAAATCTATTTCGGCGCCATAAGATTTGCCAATCCAATTGGTTTGCATTTCTTTCATGGCCTCGCTAAACTCAATGGTATCAAGGCCTGACAGTAACCTGTCGGCATACGCAGTAATGCGTAAATACCACTGGCGTAATTTCTTTTTTACCACCGGATGACCGCCTCTTTCACTCACCCCATTTACTACTTCATCATTGGCTAAAACGGTACCAAGGGCTTCGCACCAATTTACTTCACCATGGCCACAAAAAGCAAGTCGGTACTGCATTAAAATTTGCTGCTGCTCGGCGTTTGAATACGCTTGCCACTGTGCAGCTGTAAATTGAATGGTAGCATCCGAAGGACATGCATGTGCTGCATTACCATTTTTTTCAAATTCGTTGATCAAATTTAAAATGGGTTCTGCCTTATTTTTTTGCGTGTTGTAAAAACTATTAAATAGTTGCAAAAAAATCCATTGTGTCCATTTGTAGTAGGTAGGTTCACAGGTTCTGATTTCTCTACTCCAATCGTAACTGAATCCAATATTATCAAGTTGCGCCCTAAACGTATCAATATTTTTATGGGTACTTACAGCTGGATGCACTCCGTGCTCAATGGCATACTGCTCGGCGGGTAATCCAAAAGCATCATAACCCATCGGGTGTAGTACATTAAACCCTTTTAATCTTTTATACCTACTAAAAATATCGGAGGCAATATACCCTAACGGATGACCCACATGCAGGCCTGCACCACTGGGGTAAGGGAACATATCAAGTACGTAATACTTGGGTTTTGAAGAGGTATTACTCACTTTATAGGCTTCTGCGGCTTTCCATGCTGCCTGCCATTTTTTCTCGATTGCACTAAAATTATATTCCATGTTTCAAGCCTCTTTGCTAGCCGTATACTTTACAACTATTTTTTACGTTATACTTAAGTGAAAATTGGTTCTATTTTGGAGGGCAAAGGTAAGCCTTTAGCCATAAACACTACCTTTGAGCCTTCGCAGAAAAGCGGTGAAAGAACCTTATTTTACATGAAATTGAATCTAAATAACCTCAATTTACCTGATTTACTATGACGGATAGTGCTAAAATGTCTTTGAAACGCAGCAAACCCAATTACATCTATAGTATTGTGGGCGTAGCCCTTGTACTACTTATTATGGGTATCATGGGCTGGTTTTTCTTAAATATCAATGCTGTAGGTAACACTTTTAAAGAAGATATCCGTGTAAGTGCCTACCTCAGAACACTCAATAAAGACACCATTGGTCAAATACAGGCATTTATAGCAGAACGCCCTTATACCAAAACCGTTACATACGTTAATAAACAATCGGCTCAGGCCATTTGGAACAAAGAAAATACCGAAGACTGGGCTAAAATTTTAGATTCTAACCCGCTTCCAGAAAGCATTGACTTTTATGCCAAGGCCGAATACGTTAATCAAGACTCATTGAGCAAAATTGCCACTGAATTAATGGCCAGGTATGGCAATCAACTTACCGACCTTCAATACCCAAAAAGCTTGGTAACGAGCCTCAATGAAAGGGCTTCAAAAATTGGACTCATCTTTTTAGTAGTGGCTATTATTTTGTGCTCTATTGTAATTATCAGTATCGACAATACCATCAGGCTTGCCATGTTTAGCAACCGCTTTTTAATTAAAACCATGCAAATGGTGGGTGCCACCCGCGGATTTATTATTAAGCCATTAACCATCAAAGCCATTATTAATGGACTTATTAGTTCTGGCATTGCCATTGCACTTGTATTTACCATTGTGAGCTGGGCCGAAAGCCAATTCCCGCAATTAAAAGCCATTCGTGATTTTCAACATACTTTACTGTTATATGGTGGACTCATTTTAATGGGCGTAGGCATATCGGTATATAGCACACACCGAAGCGTTTTAAAGTATTTAAAAATGAAATTGGACGACCTTTATTAGTCAACGCTTCTTATCTTCGAGTTACATACAATTACAATACAATATTATGAGTCAGGAAAAAAATACCTTACCTACCTTATTTACAAAATCAAATTACACTTGGATGCTCATTGGTGGGCTTGTAATAGCTATTGGATTTTATTTACTAAGTGGCGGTAAAAGCACCGACCCTGCTGTATTTGACACCAAAGAAGTATATAGCACCACGCGTATTACAATTGCACCCATTGTCATTATTTTGGGCTTTGTAATTGAAATTTACGCCATCTTTAAAAAAGCAAAATAAGCATCCTGCTTTCTGCTTTTTAACCCAATTATCATTCATGCAGTTATTTCAAGCGGTCATTATTGCCATCGTAGAAGGCTTAACAGAATTTTTGCCTATTTCTTCTACAGGCCACATGATTATTACTAGTTCATTACTTGGCATTGCCTCGGATCCATTTACCAAACTCTTTGAAGTTTGTATTCAACTAGGTGCGATTTTATCGGTGGTGGTGCTTTATTACAAAAAGTTTTTTCCGCTCACTAACTGGAAATTTTATATCAAATTACTAGTAGCCGTTACGCCTGCACTCGCTATTGGATTTGTACTTTCAGATGCCATTGACGCATTACTAGAAAGCCCAACCACAGTGGCTGTAACTTTATTGTTAGGTGGCGTTGTTTTATTATTTATTGACAAGCTTTTTAATGCGCCTAGCATTGAAACAGAAGAAAAAATTACATTTAAAAACGGACTAACAATTGGTTTTTGGCAATGCCTTGCACTCATACCAGGTATGAGCCGCAGTGCTGCTACTATTATTGGTGGCATGCAACAAAAATTAACCAGAAACGTAGCCGCCGAATTTTCTTTCTTTTTGGCCGTGCCTACCATGGCTGCTGCTACCGGCTATAAGTTGCTCAAAGCCTATAAAACAACACCAGAAATCCTACTCAACAAAGAAAATTTAATCCTCCTTGGTGTGGGCAATCTTGTCGCTTTTATAGTTGCACTGCTCGCTATCAAATTTTTTATTGGATTCTTACAAAAGCATGGCTTTAAACTATTTGGATGGTACCGCATTATTGCAGGTATCACTTTATTAGCGCTTATCTACACGGGGCTGTTAAAATAATTGGACTCCTGCTTTTGTTTTGTACTTGAAGCCCTTATCTTTAAGAAAACAAAAACAACCCGATGCAAACTGCACCTAAAAAAGTGATTAATGGATGGGCCATGTATGATTGGGCCAATAGTGTGTACAACCTTGTTATTACTTCTACCATTTTCCCTGCCTACTACGAAGCGGTTACTGGCGACGACAATGCAGCTACAACCATAGATTCAGTTACTTTATTTGGAAGAACGTTTGTAAATACCTCGCTATACAATTACGCCCTCGGTGTCGCATTTGTAATTGTAGCACTCATGAGTCCCGTGCTATCTTCCATTGCAGATTATAAGGGTAATAAAAAAAGTTTTTTGTTTTTCTTTTCTACAATGGGAAGTATCGCATGTAGTGCGCTATATTTTTATGACAGCAGTAATTTACTGTATGGCCTTTTATGTATGATTATTGCCTGCGTAGGATTTTGGAGTAGTCTTGTATTCTACAATTCATACCTTCCTGAAATTGCAGCGCCTGAAGATCAGGACAGGGTAAGCGCTAGAGGTTTTGTAATGGGCTACATTGGAAGTGTTATTTTGCAAATCATTTGTTTTGTTTTTGTACTTAAGCCAGATCTATTTGGTATTACAACCGGCAAGGCTTCACAGATTTCATTTTTATTAGTAGGTATCTGGTGGTGGGGTTTTGGTCAATGGGCTTTAAGACGCCTACCTAAAGGTCAAGCAGCTACAAAAAATCACAACGGCAATATATTTACGGGTGGATACAAAGAGTTGCATAAAGTATGGAAACTGCTTACACATATGCCAGTACTTAAAAGATTTTTAACCGCCTTTTTCTTCTACAATATGGGGGTGCAAACCGTTATGTTAGCCGCTACATTGTATGGCAAAAGCGAACTCAATATTCCAACAACCAATTTAATTATTGCGATTTTAATTATTCAACTAGTAGCCATACCAGGCGCCTACACGATTGCCAAACTTTCAAAAAAATTAGGAAATTTTACAACGCTCATGATTACTGTATCTATTTGGGTGGTGATGTGCGTTATGGGTTATTTGCTTCCTAGAGATGGTGTTATGGAGTTTTACGCACTCGCTACTTGCGTTGGCTTTATTATGGGAGGTATACAATCATTAAGTCGAAGCACGTATGCAAAACTCATGCCCGACACACCTGATACGACATCGTATTTTAGCTTTTATGATGTTACCGAAAAAATTGCCATTGTAATTGGCATGTTTAGCTTTGGATTTATCAACGAAATGACAGGGTCACAAAGAAATTCTATTCTTGTGCTCATCGTATTTTTTGTAACTGGATTTATACTATTGGGTGTTGCTGCAAAAGCAAATAAACGCCACTCCTTAAAAGCAAGTTCGTAAAATGAATCTTTATTCTATCAATGCCGGAAATTTTAAATTAGACGGAGGTGCTATGTTTGGCGTTGTTCCAAAAAGTATTTGGAACAGATCTAACCCCGCCGACGAAAACAATATGTGCAGTTGGGCGATGCGCTGTTTATTAATTGAAGATGGAGGCCGTTTAATCCTCATTGATAACGGTATGGGCGACAAACAAGACGCAAAATTTTTTGGTCATTATTATTTACATGGAAATGATACACTTGAGAAATCTTTAGCAGCGCAGGGATTTACAACAGATGATATTACAGATGTTTTTTTAACCCACTTACATTTTGATCACTGCGGTGGATCTATAAAAAAAGAAGGCGACAAACTAATGCCTGCTTTTAAAAATGCCACTTACTGGAGCAATGAGGCGCATTGGAACTGGGCCAATACACCCAATGAAAGAGAAAAGGCTTCATTTTTAAAAGAAAATATTTTACCCATAAAAGAATCGGGACAATTATCTCTAGTAGATGCACCTGCAACTCATTTTGCAAATAACGGTTTACTTCATAGCGTTTCGTTTGCAAATAATATAGATATCCGTTTTGTGCATGGCCACACCGAAAAAATGATGCTTCCTCAAATACAGTACAAAGGCCATACGATTGTGTTTATGGCAGATTTACTGCCATCTGTGGGACACTTGCCACTTCCTTATGTGATGTCATATGACATGTTTCCCTTAACTACACTCTCGGAAAAAAAATCCTTTTTGCAGGAGGCTTTTGAAAATCAGTATGTGCTCTTTTTTGAACATGATGCAGTGCATGAATGCGTTAAACTTGTTCAGACGGAAAAGGGAATTAGAGCGGGAGTAGCGTTTACTTTAGCAGATCTGTAAATGCATTACCGGGTCTTAACCAGTGCACTTAATGGATAACGGAGGTTTTTAAAGCTCATCATATCCGCTTTAACACTTCCTACTACAATAGCACTTTCGATACGCACTGGAATATGGTTAAGGTCGTCGGTGACCCAAATGGTCATTTTTTCACCACCCTCAAAAATGGTTCCTTTTAATAGTAAGGGCTTAAATTTTATGGCATTAAAAGTGCCATACTGAGTTTTAATGCGCTCTTTCCCAAGGTATTTGATGTATACATTGTATACCTGATTGTCTAAAAATAAATTAAAAGGAATGCGCTCATCAACCTTGTATTTATTAAAATCAATATTGCGCAAATAATAAATCGAGCTCACCACATCCTGTACACAATTTGGAATTTTGTATACCCCCTCCGCCCCACTAGCTGTATTTAATTTTTGATTGAATACAATATTTTCCTGCTTCTTGTAGGTTCCTTCTTCGATATGCCGAACAAACTTAATTGGCTGTAAGTTAAGTGTGTCAATATATGTTTCGTAACGGTCGCGCACTTTAAATATCCAATCGTAACGAGCATTTGATGTCCCAATGCAAGTAGCGTGATAAGAAGGCGTTTCATTTATTTTTTCTTGCGTTACTGTAAATTTTGCAGATCCTGCGTTAAGGTATAAACCAATCACCGAATAGTATAAGTTGTAATTGATTTCTTCACCACTTACAAAAGACATATTTCTAATACCGCAAAAATCATCCCCAGCCCTTAGCGGATGAATCAGAAAAAAACAAACAAACAAATAGGCTGCTATTTTTTTAACCATGAGCGTACTGTTAAACCTGCTTTCGAAAATACTGTAAACGTAATAAAATGAGACCACCCAAACAAGCAGGTATGATCAAATTTAACAACCAAATACCACCTGCTGCAGCTAAAATACCTATTGTATTGGTACTATAAATGCCAAACAAAAATAAACTTACTTTTCCTCTAATTCCCAATTCTGCTAGTGTTAAGGTAGGTATAATGGCAAGAATTAAAAAAAGAAGGGCAGTAAGCGACAATATATGTGAAGCGGATATGTCTACGCTACATAATGTAAAAATTAACAGATACTGAAGTAAAAATACAAGGTATCGTGCGCCAGAAATAAGGATGAGCTTTACTAACAGCCTTTTAGGAATGGCCTGCACAGATGTCAATAAAAAAATATATCTCGAAAAAAAAGACGCTTTTGAAAGTTTGTTTGCAAAAAATGGAATTGCAAAATAAATGATCATCAATAAAACAACCATCAATAACAATGCACTACCCAACACATAAAAAGCCTTATCAGATAAGTGAAGCTGTGCTTGTAACTGTGGATACAAAGTAGGATACATACAAACAAATGCAATGAGGCCTGCGAGTAAAGTAATAAGCAGCTGACTTGCACTTGCCACAAAAGATAGCACCACGCCTTTTAAACGGTTGCCATCGGATAGTAGCATAGACTTGCCAATCGATTCTCCCACACGGTTGATACTTGAAAATGATACTGCCTGACCCGTTAAAATAGCTGCAAAAGCAGCTTTAAAACTAAGTGGCTCCAAATTGTAGGTAAGCACTTTCCATTTATAGGCTTCTAACCCCCAATTACATGCTGTTAAAAAGGTTATGATGATCAAATAACTAAAGGCGTTGACCAATGGAATTTGTTGCAAAGAATCAATAAAAGTAGGTAGCTGTTCTTGGGCATTTATTTGATGGTAAATCGAATAACATAGCCATAGAAATAAGATGGGAGCCACCAGGTATTGAACTACGATATTTATTTTCTTTTGCAGCGCCGAAGTCATTAAGGTTTATAAAAAAGCTTGCCTAGCAAAAGTAGGTAGAATCTCAAAGGAAGCATGTAATTTCACATCAAATTGAAAAAAGACCAGATCATATTAGGCATTGACCCCGGCACCCAACTCATGGGCTATGCATTACTTAGGGTTACAGGTAGCACCCCGCAAGTAATTTTAATTGACGCTTTAAAACTAACCGGACAAAAAGATATTTATGCCAGACTAGAAATGATTCATACCAAAGTGGTTGAACTCATTCAATTATACAAGCCTACTACCTTTGCCATCGAAGCACCCTTTTTTGGAAAGAATGTGCAAAGTATGCTCAAACTAGGAAGAGCCCAGGGCGTTGCCATTGCTGCTGCCATGCAAACAGGACTCTCTGTTACCGAATATGCACCTAAAAAAGTAAAACAATCCATTACGGGTAATGGTAATGCAAGTAAAGATCAGGTTTGGCAAATGCTTCAACGGACACTTAGTATTGAAGTAAAGCCTCAATATTTTGATGCTACTGATGCCCTTGCAGTTGCACTTTGTCATTACTACCAAAGTTCGTCACCATTAGCAGCCGCAGCAGGAAAAGGATTTAAAGGATGGGACGATTTTATTGCAAAAAATCCGGGGAAAGTTAAGCTGTAAATAAAATACTTACTTATAAAGCCGCTACAATTTTACTTTGTATGGAGGCTAACAATTCAGGTGTTACCTTGATTTTTTCTTTGGTAAAATTAATATCGTTAGCGCTATTAATGGGCATCAAATGAAGGTGCGCGTGCGGCACTTCAAGCCCTACAACACTGATACCACAACGATTACAAGGAAATACTTTTTCGATAGCTTTAGCAATAGGTTTTGCAAATACTAATATTTTTTGAAGGTAGTTATCTTCTAAATCAAAGAATTTATCGGTTTCGTTTTTAGGGACAACTAAAACATGCCCTTCAACTAAAGGAAACACATCTAAAAAAGCATAAAAATAGTCGTCTTCTAAAATTTTATAAGAAGGGATTTCTCCAGTGATGATTTTAGAAAACAATGTCATAGCGTACTATTAAACTGTAATGTTGTCAATTCTAAATTTCAAAACACCTGCAGGTGTTTGAATCTCTGCAATTTCACCTACCACTTTACCCATAAGGCCTTTTCCAATTGGTGATGTGCCCGAAATTTTTTGTGCTTTTAAATCGGCTTCTTTTTCTCCAACAAGTTGATACGTAACTGTTTTTTTAGTAGCCATATTGGTAATGGTTACTTTGGTAAGTATGGTTACTTTACTGGTATCAATGGTTTTAGTATCTACAATTTTAGCATTGGCAATTACACCTTCTAGTTGCTTGATTTTTGCTTCAAGCATACCCTGCGCTTCTTTAGCTGCATCGTATTCGGCATTCTCTTTTAAATCTCCTTTTTCTCTTGCTTCTCCAATGGCTCTTGAAGCAGCTGGACGGTCTATAGATTTCATCTTTTGTAACTCCTCACGCATTTTTTCAAATGTCTCCATCGTTACATACATATTCGTATCACTCATATAGTAGCTTTAAGTTGGATAAAAAAAGACAACGCCACATTTGACTGCAGCGTTGGACGTCAAAAATAATTAATTTAATTAGATTCCAAGCTTATCTAGTACAATTTTAGCCATTAAATAGAAGGCTTCATGGCTATAACCGGCAATATGAGGGGTAATGATCACATTAGACTGCTTACAAAGCCATTCTAGTTGTACCCTTTCCACCTCCGAGTAGCTGCCTAGGTTTTCATTTTCTAGGACATCTAAACCAGCCCCTTTGATTTGACCATTTTTTAAGGCTGTAATGATGGCTGCCGTATCAGCTACTTTACCCCTACAAGTATTGATAAAATATGGCGATTTAACAAGGCTAGCAAAAAAAGAAGTAGAGGCGTAGTGATGTGTTTCGGGCGTTAATGGCAGATGCAAACTAACTACCTCGGCGTTTGCGCAAAGCGTTGCCAGGTCTACAAACTCAACATTACTAAGTGATGTTTCCTGCTTGTATTTATCATGCGCCATAATTTTTACACCAAAAGATTCCAGCCTACTAGCAAATGCATTTCCGGTATGACCCATACCAATAATTCCTACTGTTTTTCCCATTAATGCATCGGCCCTATTGGCGTCTCTAATCCATAAACCATTTTTTACTTCTGCAAAACTAGAAGTTACTTTGTTCATGAGATTTAAGAGTAGCGCCATAGCATGTTCGCCTACTGCACCTGCATTCCCTTCCGGACTACTTACGCAAACAATATTTTTTGATGCCGCAAAAGTTGTATCAATTAATTCCATACCACTTCCGAGGCGGGCAATCCACTTTAGTGCTACTGCTTTTTCAAGTAAGGGTTGATCAATTTTTATACGCGTGCTTACCACAAGACCAGTAGCCGTTGCAATACTATTTGAGAGCTCATTATAGTTGATCGTTTCCGATAATACAACCTCGAAACCCTTTTCCTGCAAGCGTTCTGTCAAATATGGATGAGCCGGTGCGGTAATAATTACAATGGGTTTCACGGTTAAATTTATTTCATTTTAAATGTAAGGGCTGCAAAATCAGCTACACTTAATTGTTCTGGCCTTTTTGTAAAAATTTCTTCTTGCAATGTTTCGGGGGTAAACATGCCTTTTAGGGGATTGCGCAACATTTTTCTGCGCTGACCAAAAGCTGCCTTTACCACTGCAATAAATGATTTTTCGGAGCGCATGTCTACTACATCAGCACGGCGTGTTAATTTAATAACGCCACTATCAACTTTAGGTGGCGGATTAAATGATTCGGGAGGTACATCAAATAAATATTCGGCGTGGTAATACGCTTGCACGAGTACACTTAAAATACCATAATCTTTATTGCCCGGACCCGAAACAATACGCTTGGCTACTTCTTTTTGAAACATGCCAATCATTACAGGTACTTGGTCTTTCCACTCGAGTACGCGAAATAATATTTGGGAAGAAATATTGTACGGAAAATTTCCAACCACCGTAAAGGGCCCTTCAAAAGGAGGCGCGCAATCTAAAATACTTTCATGCACAATTTTACCCCTTATGGCTGGATAGGTTAATTCGAGATATGCTACTTTTTCATCATCGAGCTCTACGGCCTTAAAATCAAGTGCCGGCTTTTGTAAAATATATTTTGTGATGGCACCAGCACCAGGGCCCACTTCAACAAGGCGCTCACAATTTGGGATTGCGTCTACAATGGAAAGACAAATTTTTTCGTCTTTTAAGAAGTGCTGACCCAGCGATTTTTTAAGTGTATATTCCACCCTGCAAAAGTAAGCAATTCTAAGGCGCGAGTACCAGTTAGCCTCCAAGGCCCCATTCAGTGATAAACATGTGATAATTGGGTCAAATAATCGTAATTTTATCGTCTAAAACAGCCCGGATGAGTATTGAGACGCAAAAACCAATTATTGGATTTTCATGTGGTGACCTAAATGGCATTGGATTAGAAATTATCCTAAAAACGCTATCCGATAGCCGTTTACTTGATTTTTGCACACCCGTTATTTTTGCCAGCAGTAAAAGTGTCAATTTTTACCGCAAGAGTTTACCAGAATCTAATTTTAGTTACGCGAGTGGTAGAGATTTTACAAAACTAAATCCTAAGCAGGTAAATATTTATTCTTGTTGGGAAGAAGAAGTAGTGATCACCCCAGGTCAACTCAACGAAATAGGAGGCAAATATGGTCGTTTGTCTTTAGAGGCAGCAGCACAGGCATTAAAAGAAGGTCATATTGATGGGCTTGTAACAGCTCCAATTCATAAAAAAAATATTCAATCGGAAACCTTTAACTATAGTGGGCACACTCCTTTTCTAAAAAATTTATTTGGGGTAAAAGATGTGTTGATGTTTATGGTTGCCGAAAATTTACGTATTGGATTACTTACAGAGCACGTAACTATTTCTGAAGTACACAAATATATTACGGTAGAAGGCATCATGAGTAAACTCAAAATGATGCATACCAGTTTGCAACAAGACTTTAGTATTGACAAACCAAAAATTGCCGTGTTGGGACTTAACCCACACGCCGGCGATGAAGGTCTTATCGGTAAAGAAGAACTTGAAATTATAAAACCAGCCATTGCAGAAGCACGCAAAAATAACATGCTTGTATTTGGCCCTTATAGCGCTGATGCATTTTTTGCAAGAGGACAATATGAGAAATTTGATGCGGTACTTGCCATGTACCACGACCAGGGTTTAATTCCATTCAAATCGCTAGCGATTGGAGAAGGCGTAAACTTTACTGCTGGCCTAACAGGTGTAAGAACCAGTCCAGATCATGGTACTGCTTTTGATATTGCAGGTAAAGGAATTGCAGACCATAGCTCATTTGTAGCAGCTACTTTTGAATGCATCGAAATAATTAGAACCAGAAAAGGTTATAAAGAAATGCGCATCAATCCACTACGCAAAAGAAGTGCACGTATGCTTGCTGGCGCAGTTGATGAAAGAATTGAAGAGCAATAATTTAATTAAAAATTGCCGCAGGAATACCTTTATTGACAACGTAGTTTTTATAGTTTATTTCTACCCTACCTTTTTTATTTTTCAACTGCTGTGCTGCAGAAAGCGGCTTACTTTCATCTTCGAATTCTAATGTAATCCCTTTGGGTAATTTGTAATTTTTAGTATTAAATTCAAATACCACTTGATCAGGTAAGCCGTAATTACTATAGGCACCATAATTCATGATCATGGTATAAGTGCCATTTTCTTTGGTCGTGGTAATGGCTTTTTCAATTAAACTTTCTTTTTCGTTGATATAGAGTGTAGAGATAACTACGTCGCTTGACTCTTCGTTGGGAAGTAGTTTTATAATCCTTAATTTTTTTGAACCAAGATCCTGTATGCCCGCATCAATGGTAGAATAATTTGAAGAAGCTATCAGTGAACTTAAATTAACAGAAAGGCCTCCTTTAGGAAGTAATGAAATACCGCCTTCTTTTTTTATTTTAAATAAATTAGGTTTTTTAAAATAAATTTTGATTTTTCCAATCGGCGCTTTAATAAAAGCAATATCCGTTTTCATGACACCAGTAGCCTCATAATTATTGACAAGCTCCAATTTTGCCTTCACTTTTTTTATGAGTTGCGCTGCATCTTGCGCCATAACTAGCGATGCACAAAAAACAAACATTACAAACAAACTACACTTTTTCATACGCTAATATTAACTAAGGATATCCTTTTTTCTAAACACCAATACAGTTGCAACAAAAAATCCGATGGTATGAATAAACAGTACCACAGCCGCTTTAATAATTTTGTCTGGATTTTGAATACTACCTATAATGGCTTCGTTGGAATCATTCACTTTTATGTCAAAGAATTCTTTCCATCCTATCATATGGGTGGTAAATAAATAAGGCTTGATCAAATTAAAAATAGGAATATTAAGCGTGCTTAAAATGGTAAAAAATACAATGACACTCATGGTGGCTACAATGGGTCCAATAGAATTTTCTGCAAAAACAGATAAAAAGAAACCTAAAGACGCAACGGTAGTCATGGCTAGTGCGGCAAAACCAAATGCACCAATATAACGCCAAAAAACATCCGACTCTTTTAATAAAACCACATAACTGGTTTTTAATAAAAACATATCGTCGGTGCCAAATAAAAGCATGCTTCCAAAAAGCGCTAAAATGGCGAGCCATACTAGTAACAACAAAGTATAGATAGTAGCTGCAATAAATTTAGCGAGTAGTAAGGTGGTACGGCTATACGGTTTAATGAGTAGCAAACGAAGGGTTCCCATATTGGCTTCACCTGAAATCATATCGGCGGCAATGAGTGCAATTAAAAGTGGTACGTGCACCAGCAATAACTGCAGCATTACATAACAAACCAAGTAACCATTTAAAATTTTACCATCAATTTCAAGTGAACTGCTTAAATCGTTGAGCATAAAATCGAGGTAACTTTTACCATCTA
Organism: Bacteroidota bacterium; assembly: GCA_041179065.1. Lineage (GTDB taxonomy): Bacteria > Bacteroidota > Bacteroidia > Chitinophagales > Chitinophagaceae > Sediminibacterium. Next base: position 21,830 of record JBEGUD010000036.1, read on the forward strand.
ATTTTAAGCCAAATTGAATGATCCCAATAAGCGCAGCTACTGCACCAAAAGCAATATAGGTGCGCGGGCGCTTAAATATTTTATACAACTCTACTTGAACGAGACTATACATATTTTGGAGTTGATGTGATTTGTAAAAAATAATCTTCTAAGGAATGCATGGGTTTTACAGATAGCACGCCAATACCCATTTCAACTAAACTTTTATGTAAGCTTGGTAAATGTTTTTCATCGAGCTGCATAAAAACTTCTTTATCTGAACTCCGGTTCACTAGTAACTGCGCTGCCCAGTTTGATTGTAGTAACAACTCGGTTGCCTTTTTATTATCAAGGGTTTGAATAGCAACCACCGTTTTACTAGTATCAAATAATTCTTTGCTATCTCCTTCTACTAATTTGCAGCCTTTATCAATAATGATAAGTCTTGTAGCCACTTGTTCTATTTCAGATAAAAGATGCGAAGAAACCAGCACCGTTTTTCCTTGCTCCCTACTAAGGTGTAAAATTAAATTTCTAATATCTGCAATACCCTGTGGGTCTAATCCATTGGTAGGTTCGTCGAGTAATATCAGTTCCGGGTCATTCACCATCGCCATAGCAATAGCAAGTCGCTGTTTCATGCCTTGCGAAAAAGTACCCACATTGTCCTGTGCCCTGGCAGCCAAACCAACCACTTCTAACTCCTGCAATAGCTGCGTTTTGGTTTTTGAAACGCCACTTAATGCAGAAAATATTTTTAAGTTTTGATAGGCCGTTAAATACTCATACATCGCAGGCTTTTCAATAACGGCGCCCACTTTTTGCATGATCGCAGAACGGTTGGCCGCTAGTGGCAAACCAAAAATTTCAATATCGCCAGCTGTTGGCTCTATGAGAGAAAGGAGCATACGAATAGTGGTGCTTTTGCCTGCGCCATTTTGTCCTAAAAAGCCATATACATCTCCTTTATGGACAGAGAAGGACAAATCATTAACCGCTGTAAACTGCTGACCAAATTTTTTGGTAAGCCCACGCACTTGAATAACTGAAGACATACTAGTATAACAAACAACCCTGCAAGATGTTCGGAAACAAAAAAGCCCCCGCAATTGCGGAGGCTTTTTAAAATATAGACAGTGCTATTATTTGTATTGAGGCATTAACCCTTTAGCTAATTCAACCATTTTGTTAAGGCCATCTTCAGGTAAATCTCCTTTTTTGAACGCAGCTAAAACTTCTGGTAATTTGTTTTCCATTTCCATTAAGAAATGAGCTTCAAATTCTTTTACATTTTTAACAGCTACTTCACGAAGTAACCCTTGTGTACCTAAATAAATGATTGCAACTTGCTTTTCTACGGTAAACGGTGTGTACTGAGCTTGCTTTAGGATTTCAACGTTACGTGCACCTTTGTCAATTACAGATTTAGTAGCAGCATCAAGGTCTCCACCAAATTTAGAGAAGGCTTCTAACTCACGGTATAAAGCTTGGTCTAATTTAAGGGTACCTGCTACCTTTTTCATTGACTTGATTTGCGCGTTACCACCCACACGACTTACAGAGATACCTACGTTAATCGCTGGACGAATACCTGCGTTAAACAAGTTACCTTCTAAGAAAATCTGACCATCCGTAATTGAGATTACGTTTGTTGGAATGTATGCAGAAACGTCACCCGCTTGTGTTTCAATAATTGGAAGTGCTGTTAATGAACCACCACCTTTCACTAAATGCTTGATAGACGCTGGTAAATCATTCATGTTTTTTGCAACATCATCATTTGCAATAACTTTTGCAGCACGCTCTAATAAACGACTATGCAAATAGAATACGTCACCAGGATATGCTTCACGTCCTGGAGGTCTTCTTAAAAGTAATGATACCTCACGGTAAGCAACTGCTTGCTTAGATAAGTCATCAAATACGATTAGAGCAGGTCTACCGGTATCACGGAAGAATTCTCCAATCGCTGCACCAGCAAACGGCGCATAGAATTGTAATGGAGCTGGATCAGCAGCAGGAGCAGCAACAATTGTTGTATACGCCATGGCACCGTTGTCTGCAAGTGTTTTCATAACACCAGCAACAGTAGATGCTTTTTGACCAATTGCTACATATATACAATAAACAGGCTTGCCTGCATCGTAGAATTCTTTTTGATTGATAATGGTATCAACACAAATAGCTGTTTTACCAGTTTGACGATCACCAATAACCAACTCACGTTGACCACGACCCACTGGAATCATGGCATCGATTGCTTTGATACCTGTTTGTAATGGTTCTTTAACTGGCTCACGATAAATAACACCCGGCGCCTTACGCTCAAGTGGCATTTCATATAATTCACCGGCGATAGGACCTTTACCATCGATTGGCTCACCCAGTGTATTGATCACACGACCAACCACACCTTCACCAACTTTGATAGAGGCAATCATGCCTGTTCTTTTAACTTTTGCTCCTTCTTTAATGGAACCACTTTCACCCATCAATACCACACCCACATTGTCTTCTTCTAGGTTAAGGGCAATGGCTTTTGTTCCATTTTCAAATTCTACGAGTTCACCACTGCGTACGCCGTTAAGGCCATATACACGGGCAATACCGTCTCCCACTTGTAATACGGTACCTACTTCCTCTAAGTCAGCACTTGCATTAAAATTGCTTAATTGCTGTCTGAGTATCGCTGATATTTCATCGGGTTTAATGTCGGCCATGATATTCTATTTAATAATGATGATTTATTTATTATTTCATTTGCGGAACATACAAGTTCTGCTGAAATTGTTTTTTAATATCTCTTAAATCTCTTACTACACTTGCATCTACTAGGTTGTTGTCAAACTCTAATACAAACCCACCAATTAATGAAGGATCGATTTTAGATTCTAATTCTACACTTGCAAATGAATTTGCTGCTTTTACTTTTTGCGCAATTGCCTGTTGCAATTCGGCGCTCACTTCAACAGCAGTAGTAAGGGTAACTTTATGAATGTCTTTTAAAGCATTGTACTGTTCTACAAATGCAGTTGCAATTTCTGGTAAATCACTTTCTCTACCTTTTCTAACGAGTAGGTTATTAAAAGCAGCTGTAAGTTCACTTACCTTGCCAGTTGTAACCGCAGAAACAATGCTATTTTTTTGATCGGCTTTAATAATAGGGCTACGCAAAAGACTTACGAATTCTGAGCTAGCCGCACATACGGCCTGCAAATATTTCATGTCTGCATAAGCTGTATCCAACTGGCCTTTTTCAATGGCTAAGTCTAATAAGCTTTTTGCATACCTGCTGGCTAATCTTGGATTGGGCATTTTGCTTAATTTAATTTAACGCCTTCAGCTAATTCGTTGATATACGATTCTTGTGCCGCTTTGTTGCTTAGTTCTTTGTGTAACACTTTTTCTGCTACTTCAATAACAAGCGCACCTACTTGATTTTTTACATCTGTTAGGGCAGCATTTTTTTGTTGATTGATAGCAACTTGCGCATCAGCAACAATTGAATCGTACTGTGCTTTTGCTTTTTCTTTAGCATCGGCAACCATTTTGTCGGCGGTTTCTTTTGCTTCTTTGATTAAAGTTGCTCGCTCTTCACGCGCTTTTGCAAGTAAAGCCTCATTTTCTGATTGCATAGTAGCTAATTCAGATTTCATTTTATCGGCCTTTGCTAAAGCATCTTCGATACCTTGCTCACGATCATTGATCGCTTTTAAAATAGGTTTCCATGCAAATTTGCCAAGTACTACTAATAGTAAAAGGAATGCAACGGTGTTCCAGAATACAAGTCCGATATCAGGTAATACCAGCGGATTGATCTCTAACAACATAAAAGACATTTATCTTAATTAAAAAAAATCTTGAAAAAATACAAGGTCTGTTGCCCTTTGCGCGAGACCTTGTATAACATTTTACGGACTAGCCGTTACCCAAAAGGGCTACTACCACTGCAAACAGTGCAACTGCCTCTACGAAAGCCGCAGCTACAATCATGTTTGAACGGATTTCATTAGCAGCTTCTGGCTGACGTGCAATACCTTCTACTGCACCTTTACCAATCTGACCGATACCGATACCAGCACCGATAGCAGCTAAACCAGCGCCAATTGCGGCAACACTTCCTACTACCATTTTGTTACGTTTTAATTGTTATTGAAAAAAGTTATTAAAATATTTTAGTGATGCGCTGCTTCTCCATGTGCGTCGTGGTGATGCTCCTCTGTAGCCATTCCAATATACATCGCAGCAAGCATGGTAAAGATGAAGGCTTGCAAGAAAGCAACCAACAACTCAATCATCCCAATAAACACTGCGAATGGAACAGCAATTGCTGAAGCAAAAACCGTTTTGAATATGAAGATCAAACAAATCAAACTTAATACTAGAATGTGGCCTGCTGTAATGTTCGCAAACAAACGAATCATTAAAGAAATAGGCTTTGTAAACACACCAATTAACTCGATGGGTGCTAAAAATAATTTCATGCTCCAGTGCATACCTGGCATCCAAAAAATGTGTTCCCAGTAACTTTTATTAGCGCTTACGTTAACCACAATAAACACAAATACAGCAAGTGTCATGGTAAACGCAATGTTACCGCTCACGTTGGCTCCACCTGGAAAAAATGGAATAAGTCCTAAAAAGTTATTGATTAAAATCAAAAAGAAAATAGTTAATAAAAACGGCATGTATTTGCCCGCTTTTTTTGCGCCAATATTCGGAATCGCAACTTCGTCTCTTACAAATAAAATAATAGGCTCCATAAAAGATTGAAGTCCTTTAGGTGCTGATTTAACACCTGTTTTTTTATACGCAGCAGCAGCACTTAATAAAACCACTAGTAAAATAAAAACAGAAACAAATAAACTTGCTACGTTTTTAGTGATTGAAAAATCCCATAATTGTTTGCTTGCTTCCACATCAACGTTTCCGTTAGCGTCAACAATTTTTGTTTTTCCTTCAATTAATTTATAATCAAAATTGCCTTTGTATACAGCTGGCTCGTGGTGCTCGTCTACTAATTTTTCAGAAGAAAAAACCTCGAAACCTTTAGACGTTTTTAAGATAACAGGTAAGTGAATTGATGTGTGACCCCATAAATGCCAGCTATGATCATCTTTGATGTGCTCTAAAATGGTTTCGGTAACATTAAAATCACCCTCTTTTTTAGCACCATGCGCTTCTGCGGTAGCAGGCGCTACAGCACCCGCCTCTGAAGTGGTTGGTGTATGATTTTCCCCAGCAAATGCTTGGGTCGCTAACAGCAACGAAAAAACGCTGAAAGTCTTTACCAGTAAAGATTTAATGCTTCTAAACGTCATACCTTTCTCGAAATTTGCGGCAAAGATAGGGATTATACCCCTGAAATCAGTAAAAGAAAGCAACTAAAATTGAAGAAAAAACAGGCTTTTTTTGATCCAAAACCTACACAGAATGGGTGTTTTTTGTTTCAAACTGCATTTCATACAAACGGGCATAAAAACCGTTCTTTTGGAGGAGTGATTCGTGATTTCCGACCTCTTTTACCGCTCCTTTGTCAAGTACAATGATTAAATCGGCCTTACGGATGGTGGATAGGCGGTGGGCAATAACGATTGAGGTTCTGCCAGTTATGAGTGTTTCGGTGGCTTTTTCGATGAGTATTTCTGTTTCTGAATCCACCGAAGAAGTAGCTTCATCCAACACCAAAACAGATGGATTATAGAGTAAGGCTCTTATAAATGAAATGAGTTGACGCTGTCCTAAACTTAAAGTAGCACCCCGCTCCATTACATGGTATTGGTATCCGCCTGGTAATTGCATGATAAAATCGTGGAGGCCCATGAGTTTAGCTGCATTTACTACTTCCGCCTCAGAAATATTGGGATTTCGAAGGGTAATATTGTCTAAAATAGAGCCAGAAAAGAGGAAAACGTCCTGTAAAACCACACCTACATTGCGTCTTAAGCTTTCGAGGGTGTATGCGGTTAGGGGTTTTTCGTCTAAAAGGACTTCTCCTTTACAGGCGGTATAGAGCCGGTTGAGCAGGCTAATAATGGAGGTCTTGCCGCTTCCCGTGTGACCTACAAGGGCCGCTGTTTGGCCAGCGCCAATTGAAAAATCAATCCCTTTTAAAACATACTGGTCCTCTTTGTAAGCAAACCAAACGTCTTTAAAATCGATGCGGCCCTTTAACACACCTGCATCGATGCTATCGGTGCTATCTGGCGGCATTTGATCCGGGTTATCCATTACTTTAAACACCCTTTCGGCGGCCACCATGCCCATTTGTAGCACATTAAATTTATCGGCAATCACCCGAAGTGGCCTAAATAACTGGTTTAAATAGAGTATAAAAGACATGAGAAGTCCAGCGTCTAGTGCATTACCTGCAATAAACCACACCAATAAACCAGTGCTTATGGCTAATACCACTTCAACAATTGGAAAAAACACGGAATATGCAAAAATGGCTTTGATATTTGCGTGGCGATGTTCAGCGTTGATTTTTTTAAACTTGTCCAGTTCCCTACCCTCCGCAGCAAAAGCTTGTACCACTGCCATACCAGACAAATGTTCTTGTATAAATGCATTTAAACTGGCCACCGCATTACGCACTTCCACAAAACTTTTATTGACACTTTCTTTGAAAAAATAGGTAGCAATAATCATGATTGGAAATGGCGCCAAGCTTACCAGTGTCAATTGCCAATTCAACCAAAACATGGTGCCCAGTGTAAACACAATCGTAAGTAAGTCTGCAATGATTGGGATGAGCCCGTCCGAAAAAATATCATTGATTCTTTCAATATCATCGATGGTTCTGGTTGTTAGGGTTCCAATAGGAGTTTTATCAAATTGACGTAAATGAAGGCCTACAATTTTTTCATATACTGCAATGCGCAAATCCTTTACTACACGCTGTCCTAGCGCTGCTGTGATAAAAGAAAATAAAAACCGAATAGCAGTTTCAACAAATAAAAACACCACTTGAAAAAGGGTCACAGCTATAATAAATTTTGAGGCGTCCGATAGATGTTGCTCGGCAATAAACACGCGCAGCCATGCCGGAATATGAACTATTTTTCCGGTAGCCATATCCACTGTTAACTGAATTAAATAAGGACGAATGGGCGCAAAAATAGCCATCACAATCGCCAGCAAAACACTTCCATAAAAAAGGACGCGATAGGGTTTTACAAATTTGAAAACCCGAACCAATAATGAAAAACTAAAAACTTTTTTAGGTGCCGACGTGCTCATAGTGAAATGCAAATGTAAGCACAAAAAAAGCGGGCTAATTCGTATATTCGTAAAAGATATGGATCAGGACCCGCAAACGAGTGCCGAACTTGCACTTCCAAAATATAATTTAAACGCCGACCAGGAGAAAAACGAAATTGTTAGGCATTACCGTGCCCTCTCTCGAAGCTTACGACCTAAGTTAAAAAAAGGCGATAAAGAACTGGTTAGGCAGGCTTTTGAAATGGCCGCCGATGCGCACAAAACCATGCGACGTAAAAGTGGCGAGCCTTATATTTTGCACCCCATTGCTGTTGCCATGATTTGTGTAGAAGAAATTGGCTTAGGGGTGAGAAGTACCATTTGCGCACTCTTACATGACACCGTAGAAGACACAGATATAACGCTCGAAGATGTGCAGCGTGAATTTGGCACCGAAATTGCAAAAATTGTAGATGGCCTTACCAAGATTTCTTCGGTCATGGACACCAATACTTCGCAACAAGCAGAAAATTTTAAAAAGATTTTATTAACCCTCACCGATGATCCTCGCGTGATTCTCATCAAACTAGCAGACCGCTTACACAATATGCGTACGCTAGATTTTATGAAAAAAGAGAAGCAATTAAAAATTGCTTCTGAAACCATTTGGGTGTATGCGCCACTTGCACACAGGATGGGATTGTACAATGTAAAAACAGAGCTCGAGGATTTATCCATGAAATACATGGAGCCTGAGGGATACAAAGACATTGCAAAAAAATTAGCAGAAACAAAAAGAGAACGTACCCGTTATATCAATGAGTTTGTAAAACCGATTAAAGAGAAATTAACGAATAGCGGATTTGAATTTGAAATTTATGGACGACCTAAAAGCATTCACTCGATTTGGAATAAAATAAAAAAGAAGGGTGTTGCTTTTGAAGAAGTGTATGATTTATTTGCCATCCGAATTATTTTAGACTCAGCGCCAGAAAAAGAAAAAGAAGATTGTTGGAAAGTATACTCTACCATCACAGACGAATACATGCCCTCACCAGAGCGTTTAAGGGACTGGTTAAGCAACCCCAAAAGCAATGGATACGAGGCTTTGCACACAACCGTGATGGGACCACAAGGCAAATGGGTGGAGGTTCAAATTCGTTCTAAACGTATGAACGAAATTGCAGAAAAAGGTTTAGCCGCGCATTTTAAATACAAAGAAGGAAACGATTCAGAAGACCGTTTTGATAAATGGTTTGGACAAATAAGAGAGGTGTTAAATACACAAGATGGGGCGGGCCTCGATTTTTTACAAGATTTTAAAACTTCGTTTTTAGCAGAAGAAATTTACGTGTACACACCAAAGGGTGAAGTAAAAATGTTACCCACTGGAAGTACTGCATTAGACTTTGCATTTGCTATTCACTCTGCAGTAGGATCTAAATGTATTGGCGCTAAAGTGCAACATAAATTAGTGCCATTAAGCCATGTGCTTCGCAGTGGAGATCAGATAGAAATTATTACCAGTAACAAACAAAAACCTTCCGAAGATTGGCTCGGTTTTGTGGTAACTGCGAAAGCAAAAAATAAAATTAAAGATGCGTTAAGAGAAGAAAAAAGAACCATTGCAGAAGATGGGAAATATGTGCTTCAACGCAAATTAGAAAGTATGGGTGCGGCATACAGCCAGCATAATATAGACGAACTGGTACATTTTTACAAGTTACCATCAGGCCTGGATTTA
>JBEGUD010000037.1:0-2548 GCA_041179065.1 Bacteroidota bacterium
GATTGAAGTGCTAATTACACAACGCACTGCATGCTTACACCAACAATAACCTATGCTGTCAAAACCAGTACGACCCCATAGCTATGCGGTTAGCAAAAAGCCAACAGCAAAGGTAACACTATTTATAGACTTATTTGAATAATCTCCAAAAGTCTAAACCTAGCGCGTATACCATTAAACTTAATAAAAGCACCATACCCACCATTTGAGCGTATTCCATAAACTTATCGGAAGGTTTACGTTTGGTGATCATTTCATAGAGTGTAAAGAGTGCATGTCCCCCATCAAGTGCCGGGATAGGTAAAATATTCATAAAAGCAAGTATGATAGAAAATATACCTGTTAATGTCCAAAAACGTTCCCAATCCCAAGTACCCGGAAAAGTATTCCCGATACTAATTACACTACCTAACGAATCGCTAGCGGCTACCTTACCCGTAAAAATTTGTTTGATCCCGGTAACATAACGATCAAGCGTTTCCCATGTTTTTGTAAACCCTACAGGAATAGATTCAAAAAAGCCATAGGATTTAGTGTTGGTGCCAAATAAAACGAGTGGGTTTTTACCAAAAAATCCAAGCTTCCCTTTTTCATTTACTTTAACGCGCACATCCACTGTATCAGTTCCACGAAGCACAGTTAAACTTACAATAGAATCTTCGTATCCTTGTTTTAATTGATCAAACTCGTGGTAAAATAAAAATGGTTTATTATTAAACGCAATGAGTTGGTCATTTTTAATAAGTGCATCTTTTGTAAAAACGGCTGTACTTGACACGGAGTCTACAATGGCTGGGTAACGCGGCATCACAAGTGATGTTTCATTGGCCACTTTAGCAAGTTTTCCAATAAATCCAGCGGGCACTTGTAAGTCAAATGCACTATCATTTCTGGTTACTTGTAATACTTTGGCATCACCTAAAACCATTTCAGCTTCGAGTGTTCCAAAAGCTTCTAGTGGTTTACCATCAATACCAACCACGTTATCTCCATCTTTAATGCCAATTGATTTAGCCAATGAATCGGCAACAATTCCATTTTTTAAATTTTTAACCGGTAAATATTCTTCACCCCATACCCAGGTAATACCAATAAAAATAACAATGGCAAGCACTACGTTTACGAGTACCCCACCAATCATAATAATTAAACGCTGCCAGGCTGGTTTAGACCTGAACTCATGTGGCTCGGCGGGTTTATTCATTTGCTCTTTATCCATGCTCTCGTCAATCATGCCAGCAATTTTTACATAGCCGCCAAACGGAACCCATCCAATACCATATTCGGTTTCCCCTTTTTTCTTTTTCCAAATACTAAACCAAGGATCAAAAAATAAATAAAACTTATCTACCCTACAGTTAAATAATTTGGCCGGAATAAAATGCCCGAGCTCATGCAGGGTTACCAAAATTGAAAAAGATAAAATAAACTGTCCGGCTTTAACACCAACACTTAACCAATCTACCGATAATAATGTCATAAATATATATTGAAAAACTTTTTACAAATGAATAAGTGAGGCAGCAAAACTTCTTGCTTCACCGTCACTTTCAAAATACTCTTCGAGGGTTGGATTTTGAATGAATGGCATTTTTTGCATGGTTTGTTCCACCACTTCTGTCATATCTAAAAACCCAATTCTATTTCTTAAAAATGCATACACCGCAATTTCATTGGCAGCATTTAAAATACATGGTAAATTACCGCCTTTATGTAGTGCCTCTATCGCAAGCGCCAAATTTCTAAATGTTTTGGTGTCCGGTTCGTCAAACGTTAAGGTGTTTGGCTTTCTAAAATCGTAGCGTGGAAAATCATTTTCGATACGCTGCGGAAAAGCAAGTGCATACTGAATAGGTAGTTTCATATCAGGAAGCCCCATTTGTGCTTTGATACTACCATCATCAAATTGAACCATGCTATGAATAATACTTTGCGGATGAATCACCACTTCAATTTGTTCAGGTTGTAAATTAAACAACCACTTGGCTTCAATCATCTCAAGCCCTTTATTCATAAGGGTTGCCGAGTCTACACTAATTTTTGCACCCATGCTCCAATTGGGATGTTGCAGTGCATGATCACGTTTTACGTTGACCAAAAAATTAGGTTTCTTACCTAAAAATGGACCACCGCTAGCCGTTAAAATAATGCGTTCAATTTTATTGCGACCCTCTCCTACCAAGCATTGAAAAATAGCGGAGTGCTCCGAGTCTACGGGAATAATGGGCACTCTTTTTTCCATGGCCATTTGCATCACAATATCACCAGCAACCACAAGGGTTTCTTTATTGGCTAGTGCAATGGGTTTGCCACAAGAAATAGCTTTTAAAGTAGGTTTTAATCCTGCATAACCAACAATGGCTGCAAGCATCATATCATAACAATCAAGTGCAGCAACTTCAACAAGTGCTTGCTCACCTGCAAAAACTTTAATGTCTGTTTTGGAAAGCGCTTCTTTTACAGTGAGGTATTTTTTTTCGTCCCCAATAACCACCACATTGGGGTTAAATTGTAACGCCTGTTCAATGAGTAAAGTGTCATTGTTTTG
>JBEGUD010000038.1:0-2837 GCA_041179065.1 Bacteroidota bacterium
TAAAATTGACCGGTGTACCATACCACACCCTGACCCATGGTTGCACCAAAAAGTGCCAGTAAAACCATCTTTAAATTTTCTTTATTTCCAAAGCTTTCCTTTAAAGGATTTACAGAAATGGCACCCTCCGATTTTAATTTAGAAAACAGCGGCGACTCCTGCATTTTTAAACGGATATAAATAGAAACGCCTACAAGTACAATAGAAAATAAAAATGGAATACGCCAACCCCATGCATTAAATTTTGCGATCGAAACAGCGGGGTCAATATCTAAACTATGACGTGTAAATAAAATAACACTTAATGAAACAAATAAACCCAGTGTTGCCGTTGTTTGAATCCATGAAGTATAATAACCTCGCCTTCCAGCTGGTGCATGCTCTGCCACATAGGTTGCAGCGCCGCCGTATTCGCCACCAAGCGCAAGGCCTTGGAGCAAACGAAGCGTTAATACAATAATGGGCGCGGCAAAACCAATAGACTCATAACTAGGCACAAGCCCAATAGCAAAAGTAGAGCCCCCCATTAAAACAAGGGTTAATAAAAAAGTATACTTACGGCCTACTAAATCACCAAGCCTTCCAAATACAAGTGCTCCAAAAGGTCTTACAATAAAACCTGCCGCAAATGTGGCTAGTGTAGAAAGCAGTGCCGCAGTAGGATTTGTTTTTGGAAAAAATTGACCGGCAATAACGGTGGCTAGGCTTCCAAAAATGTAAAAATCGTACCACTCAATTAATGTACCAAGTGATGAAGCCGTAATAACCTGCCAAATTTTATTTTCTTTTTTCATGGTTGGCGCAAATTGTTGCAACAACTTACGTTATTGAATGGATTTTACCAATTTTTTTGGACGTATACACGAACAACTGTTCACTAAATCTTTGCCTAATAAATGAATGATAAAATAGTTAGTGCCGTATATTTATACCCTCAAACAAAGAGCCATGACCTATCCTTATCAGCTAACTAGCTTTGATGCCTATAAAGAAGCGTATAAAAAAAGTATTGAAGACCCCGCTGCATTTTGGAGTGATGTTGCCAATCATTTTACATGGCGTAAAAAATGGGATACGGCGCTCGAATGGAATTTTAAAGAACCAAAAGTAGAATGGTTTAAAGGCGGTACATTAAATATTACCGAAAACTGTTTGGATAGACATATTCCTACCAAAGGACATTTACCTGCCATGATTTGGGAGCCCAATGCACCCGACGAAGCGGGTCGTGTACTCACCTATAGTAAACTCCTTGAAAAAGTTTGCCAGTTTGCACAGGTACTTAAAAACAATGGCGTTCAAAGAGGAGACCGTGTATGTATTTACATGGGTATGATTCCAGAACTAGCTATTGCCGTGCTTGCCTGTGCACGTATTGGTGCTATACACTCTGTGGTGTTTGGCGGATTTTCGGCACAAAGTATTGCAGACCGTTTACTAGATGCGAACGCAACCTATATTGTTACTTGTGATGGCGCATTTAGAGGCGCCAAAGACATTCCATTAAAATCAGTAATTGATGATGCGCTCATTGGCAACAAAACTGTTAAACGTGTGATTGTTGCAACCCGCACACGCACCCCGGTTTCTATGATTAAAGGACGCGATTTGTGGTGGGAAGATGAAATGAAACAAGTGGAAGAAAAAGGAATCACTTTTATTGAAGCCGAAGAAATGGACGCCGAAGATCCACTCTTTATTTTATACACTTCTGGCTCTACAGGAAAACCAAAAGGCGTGGTACACACCTGTGGTGGTTATATGGTTTTTACCAACTACACTTTTGTAAATGTATTTCAGTATAAGCCTGGTCAAATACATTTTTGCACCGCAGATATTGGATGGATAACTGGACACAGTTATATTGTTTACGGACCATTAAGCGCCGGCGCTACCACCTTATTATTTGAAGGGATTCCTACCTGGCCTGATGCTGGAAGATTTTGGGATGTAGTAGATAAATACAAAGTCAATATTTTATACACGGCGCCTACTGCTATTAGATCTTTAATGGGATTTGGTTTAGGGCCATTACAAGGAAAAAAATTATCCTCTTTAGAAGTACTAGGTACGGTTGGCGAACCCATCAACGAAGAAGCGTGGCATTGGTATGATCAAAACGTTGGCAAGGGCCGCTGCCCTATTGTAGACACTTGGTGGCAAACAGAAACCGGTGGTTGTTTAATCTCCAATTTAGCTGGCATTACACCCTCAAAGCCAAGCTGGGCAACACTGCCCATGCCAGGTCTTGAAATGGTACTTGTAGATGAAAATGGCAAAGAAGTAATTGCAGAAGGAGACGAAACCATTTCAGGAAACCTTTGTATCAAATCGCCATGGCCATCTATTTTACGCACTACTTATGGCGATCATGAGCGTTGCAGAACCAACTATTTTGCTACTTACGAGAACATGTATTTTACCGGTGATGGTGCATTAAAAGATAAGGATGGATTTTTTAGAATTACCGGACGCGTTGATGATGTATTAAATGTAAGTGGTCATAGAATTGGAACCGCCGAAGTAGAAAACGCCATTAACATGCACGCAGGTGTTGTAGAAAGCGCGGTGGTTGGTTACCCACACGATGTAAAGGGACAAGGCATTTATGCCTATGTTATTTATAGTGGTTCGCATGCACAAGACACACACGGTTCTGGTGAACTCGTAAGAAAAGATATTTTACAAACTGTTACGCGCATTATTGGAGCAATAGCAAAGCCAGATAAAATTCAATTTGTGTCTGGACTTCCAAAAACAAGAAGTGGAAAAATTATGCGCCGCATACTGCGCAAAATTGCGGAGGGTGAAACAGAAAATTTAGGCGATACAAGTAC
>JBEGUD010000039.1:0-5059 GCA_041179065.1 Bacteroidota bacterium
ACATAATAACTCATCCAGCTAGGCTCATGTGGTATATACTTTGGAATGATTCGACCACCAAATCCAACACGGTCTGGGTAGGTATTAATGTGGTTTAAAATATTTTGTACAAAATCTGGAAATGCCACTGCGTCATCATCCATAAAGCATAGCCATTTTCCTGTAGCTAATTTGGCACCTGTGTTACGTGCATAGGAGGCACCTTGCTTAGTTTCGGAAGTAATAATAAAATTGCCGAGAGGATGTGCTGATCTCCATTCATTAGCGATTTGCAAACTGTTATCGGTAGAGTTGTTGTCTACAAAAACAACTTCAAAATCATTTAAATTGGCATTACCCGTATATAAACTATCGAGTGCACCAGTAATATAACTGGCTCTATTATAACTACAAATGACAATTGATAACATTAATCTTTTTTAGACCTTACATAAAATACAATAGATCCAATTGCTAATAACCAAACCAGTGTTACGGCACCCAAACCTAATTTATTTGCTAAAATAACTTCGGTAGGTTCAAACTTGAAAGTGATTTTATGTGAACCTGCTGGAACTTCGATGGTTCGTAGAACATAGTTACATTTATAAATGGGGGTTTCTTTATCATCTATAAATGCTTTCCAGCCATAGGTATAATAGATTTCACTAAATACAGCTAATTGTTTTGAACTAGAGGTACTGGTATATTCCATTTGGTCGTTTTGCTTGCTCACTAATTGGATGCTCGCTAAACTATCTTTTGTATATGCCGTATCTAATTTCCAATCTTGCTTTTCAACAACTGCTTGAGTTTTTGGATCGAAACTAGTAATTGATTTCATAACTGCAGCTGCATCTGGTTGAACAGAAACACTTTGCACAAACCAGGCATTACCAAGTGCATCAGGATTTGCAATGGTATCTTTATTGATATCACCCTGAATAAAATACTTGGTGTTTAGCATATTGGCAGTAGGCATACAATTTGGAAAATTGTACCACTGGTTTTCTATCAGGTCTTGATAAATACTAAGTTTAGCTGGGTGGTAACCACCAACACTATGATGAAAATATGAGTTTAAGGCACCTGCATTAAATGCTGCTTGGATACCACCACGTAGGTCTAAAACCCTATAATAACTGGTGTCTTTTAATAAAGCTGCATCGGTAGGTGAAGGATTGAAATTAGCTTCTGCTTCGATCGCATCTGAAAAATTGGATGCATCAAAATATTGTAAGTCGATTTTGAATAAATCAAATAGTGCAACAAACCCAACGGCTATCACAAAAATAGGTAGCGATAAAAACTTTTTATAGTATAGAAATATGGCAACAAATAAAACAGCTGCTAATCCAAGTGATTTAAACAAGTCTGCCGAAAACATGGCTTGCCTATCGGCAGCTAACCCGTCCACTAAACTAGCAACTGGTGCTTCAAAAGCAGCGCGTTGATTTGGATCCGGTATTTGTTGCACTTGTTTAATTAAATCAGCTTCTGAAGTGCTTTTAAAGCTTTGAGTGGCATAAAAGTAAAAAGCAATAACAAAAAGTGCTCCAGTAATGTATAGTGCGGGTTTAATTTTTTGTAAAAATGACTCTTTATTGTCTTCAAATTTATTTGCAATTTCTTGCACACTTAAAATCGCCATCATCCCAAGTAATAAAGTAGGGATCACCATAATCATACTAGGTGCTCTAAACTTATTATAAAAAGGTAAATGGTCTAACATAAACACATTAAAGCTTTCGAAGTATAAACCATAAGACAATAAAAGCGATAATACAATGGCAGCACCCATCCAATAGCGGTGTTTGATATTTTTAAATCCAAAACCAATAAGTGCTAGTAAACCAAATAAGAATCCAATGTACGGTGGACCTGCAGTATAACCAATGCCACCCCAATAAAAACGGATATAGCCTTGTAATTGCTCGGCTACTTGTTGTGGCATAGATTGTAAAGCTTCGATGGCTTTAGAACCTGCTGGATCAATATTGTTAGGGTCACTACCGCCACCATATATATTTGGAAACAGCAGTGTTAATGGTTCTGGCTTAAGCATACTGTAATCAAGTGCATACGCTTTACTTAAACCCTCTGTAGATTTTGTACCATCTGCTTTTGCAAGAACAGAGCCACCCCTAATAGATGCTTTTCCGTAATTATAGGTGCTAAACAACATAGGGGCATTGCTTAAAATACCCAGTAATATAACAATCGCAGCACCTGCAAAACATTGTACAATAGATTTGTAGGCTTTTGCCTTGATCCAAATAACCAAATAATACACCGACATAAATCCTGCTATAATAAAGGTATAATAGGCAATTTGAAGGTGATTACATCCAAATAGTTCGGTACTTGCGATGGCTAGTAAAATAAGTCCAATAATAAATTTTCGCTCATACACAAGTATGAGTGAGCCAATAAAAAATGGCATATAGGCAATGGCGTGTAATTTGGTAATATGTCCAACGATAGCAATGATAGGATTGTAGGTTGCAAATCCATAACCAAGTGCTCCCAAAATTCCAATTAAATAATGTACCCCTAGTACCTGCGACAAAAAGTAAAAAGCAAGACAGGCCAAGAAAAAATAACCCATGGGTTCAGGAAGTCCCATTTGAAATAAAGCATCTAATTTACCTAAAGAAAACGCAAAAGGGATAATGCCTGTAATTTGATAGGCTGGCATTCCAGCAAACATGCCATTTGTCCAATAAGGAAGGGCGCCAGTTGCTTCTTTGCTTTTAAGCGCATCTTGTGCCATTCCTTTCCATTGCACCACATCCGATTGTTGTAGTACTTTACCTTGCAAAATAGGTTTACAATAAAGAGCGGCAACAATTAAAAATATACCAACTGCAATAAGATGCGGTATTATTGATTTCAGGTTCAACTGCTTCATGTATATAGGTTTATCAGGTGCTACAAACCTAACAAAATTTTACTTCAAAATATCCTTTCAATACAGCTAAATAAACAACTTACACGTATTTTTAGGGTATTATTCAAAACATGAAGAAATATCAATTTTACTCTAAAATTACATTTATTTGTAATATATTGTTTTGTTATTGTTTGTTCATCAGAACAGCCAAAATAGGAGAAGTATCAAACGACCTACTTTTTTCATTTAGTTCAGTCATTATTATTTTAGGTTGGTTTGTTGCTCCAATACTAACAGTCATCGAAAACATTTACCTTTTTTGGTTGTTTATAAAAAAACAAGGGTCGGGTCTTCCAGCTTGGCGAATTGTAGCCACCGTACTCTTTTTAACTGCTCAAATTTTTGTTCATTTTATATTGCCCGCATGATTCATTCTATTTTAAAAGACAAGCCAACTAAATTATTTATAAGTATTGCTGCTTTTTTTGTGGCAAATGCGTTGATTGCCGAATGTATAGGTGGTAAAATTTTTTCCCTTGAAAAAGTCTTAGGTTTCTCGCCTTCCAATTTTAATATATTTGGTCAATCTGGTTTGGCTTTTAATTTAACCTGTGGTGTACTATTATGGCCACTTGAATTTATTGTTACTGATATTGTTAATGAATATTACGGCCCAAAAGCAGTGAAGCGCATTAGCTACACCGCAGTAGTACTCATTATTTATGCTTTTGTCATGTTTTATGGAGCTATGCAGGTAGCACCTGCCGATTTTTGGATTACGTCAAAACAAACAGAAGGTATTGATAACATGCAAACCGCCTTTAGTGGCATTTTTGGACAGGGCATGTGGATTATTGTAGGAAGCATTACAGCATTTTTAGTAAGCCAGCTCATAGATGTAACCGTATTTCATAAAATCAAAAAAATGACAGGCGAAAAGTGGGTATGGCTTCGAGCAACCGGATCTACAGTTGTATCGCAACTGGTTGATAGCTTTATTGTTTTGTTTATTGCATTTAAAATAGGGAATGGTTGGTCTTGGCAATTGGTGCTTGCCATATGTTTAGTTAATTACGCCTATAAATTTACAATGGCGATTGTGCTAACCCCATTAATATACTTGATCGAAAAGCAAATTGATAATTATCTTGGACACGATACCGCTCAAAAAATGAAACGTGCAGCCATGGGTATCGAAAACGAATAGAATTTAACGTGATTGTAATATTTTATTGATTACAATTTTGTCGATAGGGAGACTCATTGCGCCTTCAGATAAATCGTTTAGCGAAATCCATCTCGTATGCTCTGCTTGACCATTTTTATCCGCAATCTCCTCTGGCTTAAAATCAAAAGCATTTGCCCTAGTTTTAAGTGGGGCTAAACTAATTGGATTTACACGGTAGTAGATAGATAAAATTTGATCACCAGCTCTAAATGCAGATGGCTGATAAAAATCTGTGGTATAAATATGTTCCCCAATTGTTACATCAAGGCCTGTTTCTTCTTTAAATTCCCGCACTAAACAATCGCGGGTTCCTTCACCAAATTCGAGGCCACCACCCGGTAATTTTGTAAAATATTCGCCTCTAATAAATTCATCACTTACTAGTAATCCGTGAGTTGGATCAATTAAAATACCGTATACTCTAACTGTAATGTGTGACATGTTAAAACCATTTCTTTTTCATAAAATACCAACTAATAACGCCAGCAATGGCTAACGATAATCCAATAGGGATATAAAAAGAATAGGGGTTGTGGGCCCCCGGAATGTGATCTACGTTCATACCATACAAACTTGCTACCATTACCGGTAGGGATAATATAATGGTAATGGACGTTAATCGTTTCATTACATTATTTAGGTTATTGCTAATAATGCTTGCAAAAGCGTCGAGCGTACTGGTTAATATATTGGTATAAATATTGGCCATTTCTAGGGCCTGGCTTGTATCTACAATAAGGTCATTTAAAAACTCCCTTTCCTCTTCATTTAACCCTAAAAAGTTAGTACGCTCCAATTTCATCATGAGCATTTCGTTGCTTTTTAATGCAGTAACAAAATATACTAAGCTTTTTTGAATACGCATTAAATTAAACAAGTCCACGTTGCTATTGCTTTGGTACATACTAGACTCATACTGGTTGCGTCTAATATTTATTTCCTTTAAAAATTCCATAAAG
>JBEGUD010000040.1:0-3977 GCA_041179065.1 Bacteroidota bacterium
TAATCATCGTGATAAACTGAAAGGTTACTTTGAAAATTGGCATAGTCATCTGCATGTGTTAATTGTATACCAATTAAATTATTATAAATAGAAGTATATACCGGACCATCAACAAGACCGCCATCAATTGGAATATTTTTTATGTGTGTGAAAGCGCTATGCGGGTCTGTGGGTGTATCTCCTGAAGCAGGCAAACCATACACCATAGATGTGCCCCATGGATTACAACCAAAGAGCCAGTCTACATTGGCTTGCTCTAGCTGCTCGTAAGCTTTATTTCCGGTTAGTTGTTTATACCAATAACACTGAACCGCAAAAGAAGTCGTTAAATTATTACTACACCAAATAAATGGCACCCCTCTATAAAAAGCATTTTGTTTTGCTTTTTGCCACACGGCTTCAATACCAGCTTTATAATAAGTAGCAACCGTATTTTTTTCTTTTCCTATCAAATTTTTTGCTAATTCGTAATGCCCAATATTTATAAATGGGTACCACTGGTAATGCGCTCCCGTGTCTTTACCCAACCATGGCGTAACTGGTTCTTGGTTTGCAAAATTAAATCCGCTTTTATAAAATATTTTATTCCCAGTTATTGCGCCAATTGAGGCAGCTGCTAGTTCCATATCATCTACCCAATTATTTTCGGCATAGATATAAGGAGACTTTACAGAAACCGTTTGCGTGAAGCCAGGAAGCTTTAGTCCATAAGCATATGCATCTATTGCTTTTTGTTTGTAAAAATTAGAAAGCGTTTTATTTATTGGTGCATACAAATAAGAAGCGAGTGCAAAACTACTGGCAAATTTCCCTGCGGTAGAAGCTGCGCCAGTTGTAGCATTCATGAATTTACCACGCTGCTGTGGCTTACCGTTTACAAAATAAACAGGACGTTCAAAACCTTTACCATAATAATTGGTATCCATACCAGGCATTCTCATTTTCATATGATCACGGTCATCACCAATTTGGTTGAATAAAATTTGAGCAGAAGGATTCATTTTTTCTAACCATTGCAATCCCCAATTAGCCTCATTCAATACATCTTTAATGCCATCAGTTCCTGGGAGTCCATTTGCCAATGTAACATCTTTAAAAATATTTGGGAAATCCCTGTAGGCGGCCAATAAATGCCAAGTTGCATTTGCAGAAGTAGACGCGTATTGCAAATAATCACTTGCATCATGCCATCCACCTACTACATCTACTTTTGTACTATCGGGCATAGGGCCATAAAGGGTATAACCATCTTCCGTATGACAGCTATCATTAATAGATGGATTAAATCCGGTTCTTTGTTGACGCATGTAACGCAAACAAAAATCAGCTGCACCTTTGTATACATCTATACCAATTGTAAATACAGGTGATGAAGTTGATGCTGTTTTTAATTGATACGTTCCAGGGGTTATAAAGGATGAAAAGTTAACCCTTGCCGTTTTAGTAAAAGGACCGTAAGCCCCAAACACTTCTATATTTTTAATGACCAGTGCCGTTTTTTGATTTGCTGTATTTACCAAATATACTTCTGTAGGAACAGGATCAGACTTGCTACACCAGACCGCAGATTTAATACCCAAGGGGGTATAGCCTAGCTGGTTGATTCGAATCCAGGATTGAGCACCTGCGCTGGTTACAAAAATGACGTAAATGGCTGTAAATAAGATACTAAGGACTTTCATGGGCAGGCTTTGACCATCCTAAGTTAAGGGGAATTTTTAACAGAAACCCAGTTCCAATTCCCCAGAATTTTCATAACTTTATAATTCAATTCAAAAACACTAAAACACTTTTTATGAAAAAAATAATGATGCTTGCTGTTGCAGCTTTACTAACTACAGGTGCTGTATTTGCTTGTGATGGTAAAAAAGATTGCGCTAAATGCAAAAAAGAAGAAAAGAAAGCTTGTGGTAAAGACTGCAAGAAAGATTGCAAAAAATGCAAGAAAGACCCTAAAACTGCAAGCGTTGTAAAAAAATAATTTTACAATCTCAGATACAAAAAAGCCGCTAACATGTTAGCGGCTTTTTTATTGGCTATAATAATTTAGCTATAGAAGGTAAATCAAAAACTTCATGTGTTGCTTTTACATGCGGGATTGCGCCAATATGATTTACAAAAATAGTATCCATCCCTGCATTGATGCCTCCTTTGATATCGGCATCTTGGTTATCACCAATCATAATACTAGCAGTTGCAGTGGCGCCCGTTTTAGCAAATGCGTAATCAAATATTTCTTTGTTGGGCTTTAAACTATTACTTGCTTCGGACGTAATAACGGCACCAAAATAAGGTGCAAGGCCAGCATGATTAATTTTTTGATGTTGCACATTTTCAAATCCATTGGTAACAAGGTGCATCTGATATCCTTTCTCTTGCAAATAAGTGAGTAGCTCTGTGGCACCATCAAACAAAGTTTTTTTGGTAGGGAGTATTTCTAAAAAATCGAGTGACATTTGCCTCGATAAAGTTTCGTCCGCTATTTTATATTCTAGAAGTGCCAACCACATTCTTTTCCACTTTAATTCTTCTTGCTTAATAAACCCCTTGGTATACCTATCCCATAAGCGGTGGTTGTGCGCACTATAATGATCAAAAAAATGATCAAAACTATCTACACCCCTACCCGCTAAGTTATGCGCAGTGTATAGGTCTTGCAGACTTTCTTTGGCATTGGTTTCAAAATCCCAAATAGTATGATCGAGGTCAAAGAAAAGGTGCTGGTATTTCATGATTCAAAGTTAAACTAGTTTTACAAAAAAAATATGTTACTTCGTAGTATGATAGTTGTAATTACAGGCGCCTCTAAAGGAATTGGAAAAGCAGTTGCCACTGCCTTTGCACAAAAAGGTGCTACACTCTTACTTTGCAGTAGAGGTGAAGCAGCCTTATACAATACAGTTTCTGAATTACAAACTGCCTACCCGGAAGCCACTATTAAAGCAAGGCCCACCGATATGTCCAAGGAAGCAGAAGTGCTTGCTTTTGCGGCCTGGTGCTTAGAAAAAGGAACACCAGATATTATCGTAAACAATGCAGGATATTTTGTACCCGGCAGTATTTATAATGAAGCGCCTGGTACATTAGCTTCCATGATTGAATCAAACTTATATAGTGCCTATCATTTAACCAGGGCTTTAATAGCTCCCATGATGGCCGCTAAAACCGGACATATCTTTAATATTTGCTCCATTGCTTCACATCAAGCTTATGCCAATGGTGGTAGTTATAGCATTAGCAAATTTGCACTTGCAGGTTTTACTAAAAATTTACGCGAAGAATTAAAGCCGCATGGCATTAAAGTAACCGGCGTATATCCAGGAGCTGTTTATACGGCTAGTTGGGACGGATCGGGTGTTGACCCCAAAAGAATTATGGAAGCACAGGATGTTGCCACCATGATTACAGCAGCAGCCTCATTATCTATCACAGCAGTTGTTGAAGATATTGTATTAAGACCTCAATTAGGCGACTTATAATCGAGGCTTATAGAGGCCCCATTAAGCCCAAGTAGCAAGAACGGTAACGCCACCCTTTACCACCTCATTAAGTGCCACATTAATTTTGGTACCAACTGGTAATAAAATATCTACGCGGCTACCAAATTTAATAAAGCCGTATTCGTCGGTTTGCTTTACTTCTTGACCAACACTTGTATAATTACAAATACGTTTTGCAAGCGCTCCCGCAATTTGTTTGTATAAAATAGTACCGTGGTTATTTTCTACCGCAACACTCCATCTTTCATTTTCGGTAGAAGATTTTGGATGCCACGCTACCAGGTACTTTCCTTTATGGTACTGATTATACACCACTTTACCGCTCATTGGATTTCTATTCACGTGTACATTGGCTGGACTCATAAATACACTTACCTGAATACGCTTGTCTTTAAAATATTCTACATCTGTAATTTCTTCAATCACTACTACTTTACCATCGGCAGGACAAATAATTTGATTGTCATTGATGGTTAA
>JBEGUD010000041.1:0-3928 GCA_041179065.1 Bacteroidota bacterium
GCGCCTTTTGGTGGGCATTGATACCAGCCATGAGTCCTTGACAAGCAGCTTCTTCGTAGCCTGTGGTACCGTTTATTTGTCCGGCAAAAAACAGGTTTTCGATGAGCTTGGTTTCGAGTGAGTATTTTAATTGTGTAGGCTGAAAATAATCGTACTCAATGGCGTAGCCGGGTCTAAAAAAACGACAGTTTTCAAAGCCAGGAACACTACGAAGGGCTTCGTACTGAACCTCTTCTGGTAATGAGGTAGAAAAGCCGTTTACGTATATTTCAACGGTATTCCAGCCTTCTGGCTCCACAAACAATTGGTGTCTATCTCTTTCCGCGAAGCGGTTAATTTTATCTTCGATACTTGGGCAATACCTTGGACCAATTCCTTCAATTCTACCCTGAAACATAGGGCTTCTATCAAAGCCTGTTCTTAAAAGGTCGTGTACTTTTTGATTGGTATAGGTAATATGGCAACTGCGCTGATCTGCGGGCTTTAAACGCGGCGTGTCTTTGTATGAGAAACCCACAACCTCTTCATCTCCAGCCTGTTCCTCCATTTTAGAATAGTCGAGGCTTCTTCCGTCTACCCTAGGTGGTGTACCTGTTTTTAGTCGATCACTCTCCATTCCAAGCGCTACTAACTGCTCGGTGATACCCGTGGCTGCTTTTTCTGCAACACGTCCTCCACCAAATTGCTTTTCTCCAATATGGATGATACCGTTTAAAAAGGTACCCGAGGTTACCACCACTGTTTTAGATCTAATTTCATGACCCAGACCCGTTATTACTCCACCCGCTCTATTATCTTTTATGATTAACCCTTGCACCGTATCTTGGTAAAAATCTACATTGGGGGTTTCTTCTAACATCTCTCTCCACTTAGCTGCAAAAAGCATGCGGTCATTTTGTGTCCGCGGGCTCCACATAGCTGGGCCCTTGCTCCTATTAAGCATTCTAAATTGAATGGTACTTGCATCTGTAACCAGTCCAGTGTATCCACCCATGGCATCTATCTCGCGCACAATCTGACCTTTTGCAATA
Source organism: Bacteroidota bacterium (assembly GCA_041179065.1). Taxonomy (GTDB): domain Bacteria; phylum Bacteroidota; class Bacteroidia; order Chitinophagales; family Chitinophagaceae; genus Sediminibacterium. The sequence continues at coordinate 1,032 of JBEGUD010000041.1, forward strand.
CCACCGATGGCTGGGTTACAACTCATTTGGGCAATGGTTTGCATATTCATGGTAACTAGGAGCACTTTACTACCTAGGTTAGCGGCGGCGGCGGCGGCTTCACAACCTGCGTGTCCGGCACCTACAACAATAACATCATAATCTGGAAACATGGATGCAAAGATAATCCAATCAAAAAGAAAACAAGGTACTAGTGGGTTAATTTGAGTGTTTCACGTGAAACATCTTTAGGTGCTCAAGTGGTTTGCGTGTTCCACGTGGTACGGGATCAAACACCACACCATAATTAAGCAAACATGCGAACCTGTTCCACGTGGAACCTACTTTTTTGTATATCGCTTTAAGTAAGCATCTTCTTTAGCACGCATGGTAAGAATATCTGCCTTACTCTTATCCTTGTAGCCACATAAATGAAGGGCACCATGGAAAAGTACGCGAAGCATTTCGTTGGTATAAGTAACACCATGGGTGGCGGCATTCTCTTTAACCCTTTCGGTACTAATATAAACCTCTGCTACCACGGGTGATCCCTTATCGTGAAGTCCAAACGTAATAATGTCCGTGTATGTGTCGTGGTTTAAGAACTGCTGATTCATAGACAACAGGTATGTATCAGAGCAAAAGATGTAGTTAATGGTAGCAAGGGCTGTCTTCTCCTTTTTAAATAAGGTTTCGATAAAAGCTTTTAGTTCGGTTTTATTTGGTAAGGTAAGGGCGGAGTCGGCCTTTTGGAAATTTACTTTTTGCATGGGTGCAAGTTAAGTTTAACTCCAAATTTCGTAACATTTTCTTTGCTATGGGCGGTACCTTTGCGGGAAGCGCAACTAACACAAAAGTGTATGAAAAAATTATCGGAATTAGAAGCGGGAGAAGCTGGGATCATTCACTCCTTTGAGAAAGATGAGCTTTATATCAAATTATTGGAAATGGGCTGCGTACCGGGTGAACCTGTAAAAGTGGTTCAAGTGGCGCCACTAGGTGATCCAATTTCTATTGAAGTTTCTGGATATCATTTAAGCTTACGTTTAAGTGAAGCTGACAGTATTATAGTCACTCCAGCAACAAATAATTCATAAAACACTGATTATCAATTAATTAGATGAAAATAGGCTTGTATTTTGGTTCGTTTAATCCAGTGCATCACGGTCACCTAATGATCGCTAGCCATGTGGTGAACAGAACCGACGTGCAACAGGTTTGGTTTGTAGTATCTCCGCAAAATCCATTTAAACAAGCAGGTTCATTATTAAATGAATACGACAGGCTACACCTTGTAAACCTCGCCATAGAAAACGACGAAACAAGACTTAGGGCTTCCGATGTAGAATTTAAACTACCACGCCCCTCTTATACCATCGACACACTTATATATTTAGAAGAAAAATATCCGCAGCACGAATTTGCAATCATTATGGGAAGCGATGGTTTTGTAAATATTTCTCGCTGGAAAAACGCAGACCTGCTTTTAAAAAAATATTCTTTCTATGTGTACCTGCGTCCTGGATTTGAAAAGGTTGACACGCTTGGTGCTAACGTTACAATATTAAATGCTCCACTGTTAAATATTTCAGCAACGGATATTAGAGAGCATCTAAAGGACCAAAAAACAATTCGATATTTGGTTCCCGAAAATGTTAGAAAAGAAATCGAAGACCATCATTATTACAAATAAAAAAGCCCCGGACCAATGAAGACCGGGGCTTTTAAGTTATTCGTATTTTCGATTAATAGAAAGTAGAGCGGTTGTCTGTAATTTTTGCAGACTTCTTAATCGCCTCAAAACCTCTAAATATATTTGATTGAACTGCTTGTAATAAAGCAGATGCAATTGCAGCAGGATCTTGCATAGCAGCTGCAGCTCCAATACCTTCAGGCTTTACAGCAAAAACACCAGCAGTACCTTCAATGGCAGCCGTGCTTTTTCCAATGAGTGATTTATTAAATGCAGCACCAACTACTTTTGGTTCTGCACCTAAACCAGGTACAAATGGAGATGCAAAACTTAAACTATCTACACGTTGAGCAGGGAATCCAGAACTCTTTACAAAATCTTCAAGCGTAGAGCCCTTAAATTTAGATGCAATAATTTGTTTAGCTTTTAATTCATTTCTAACAAGACCTTCTACAAGTGGCTTTGCTTCTATAACACCCATGGTGCCTTTTTCGCCAATGGATGTAATCATAGCAACAATATAAGCATCTCCAATTTCTGTTGGTTCAGAAACGGCGCCCACTTTATTGTCATACACCCAACGCACTGTTTCTCTACTTTTTCCAAGACCAGTAATAGTGAAGTCGTTTTTTTTGATGTCAACGCCATTTAAAATTTGTAGGTTATTTTTTAATGCGTTTTGCTCAAAATCTTTTTTTGACTTTGCATTAGCAACAAAAGCAGAAGCTGCAGTTGAGGCTGCAGTAACTGTTTCATTACTAGCAACAAGTGCTTTAGATAAGTATGCGATTTTATATGCAGGCGCAAAATTTTTCTGATCTAATACTTCGGTGTAGTGATAACCAAATTCAGATTTTACAACATCTTTAGTACCCTTTGGTTTATCAAAAGAAAAATCGTTGAATGCACCAACCATTTGACCTTGTGCGAAATAATCATATACACCACCTTTTTCTTTACTTCCAGCATCATCAGAATACTTTTGTACAAGCGCATTAAAATCTGCACCACCTGCAACAGCATACTTAATTGAGTCAGCTAATTTTTTAGCGGCACTGTCTGGTCTAATTTGCTGACCAGAACGTGGATCTACCGTAGCAATTAAAATATGACGCACTTTTGAACTATCTGGCCAGTTTTTAATACCCACCATTTTAGCTAATACATACGCATTACCATCAACGTAAGGACCATAAACAGTACCTGTAGGAATTTTAACGAGCGT
>JBEGUD010000042.1:0-2607 GCA_041179065.1 Bacteroidota bacterium
TTACAAGGTATTTGGAATTCATATTTACAACCACCATGGTCTAGCAATTATACCATGAACATCAATGCCGAAGAAAATTATTGGTTAGCAGAAAACACCAATTTATCGGAAATGCATATGCCGTTTTTACAGTTTTTAAAAAACCTATCTGTCACCGGCAAAACCACTGCTAAAACATTTTACAATATGCCAGGTTGGGTATCTCACCACAATTCAGATATATGGGCCATGTCTAACCCGGTAGGCAATTTTGGAGACGGAGATCCTAGTTGGGCCAATTGGCCAATGGGTGGCACTTGGGCTTCGGCGCATATTTGGGAACATTTTTTATTTACACAAGACACCGGCTATCTACAAAAAGAATATCCAGTTATGAGAGGTGCTGCCGAATTTTGTTTGGCATGGCTGATACCAGATAAAAACGGAAAACTCATTACTTCTCCTTCTACCTCTCCAGAAAATTATTTTATTACACCAACAGGTTTTAAGGGTAGTACTTTATACGGTGGCACTGCAGACCTTGCCATGATTCGTGAATTATTTTTAGGAATTATCGCTGCGCAAGATGTGCTTAAAAATGATCTTGACTTTTCAAAAAATATAAAGGCAGCGCTCGATAAATTACATCCTTACCAAGTAGGTAAAGCCGGAAATTTACAAGAATGGTATTACGACTGGCAGGATGTAGAGCCTACGCATAGACACCAAAGTCATTTATATGGCTTATATCCGGGCACACATGTAACGCTTACGCAAACACCTGACATTGCTAATGCTGCTAAAAAAACATTAGACATTAAAGGTGATGAAACCACTGGCTGGTCTAAAGGTTGGCGTATTAATTTATGGGCTAGGCTCAAAGATGGTGAACACGCTTACAAAATGTACCGTGAACTTTTAAAGTTTGTTCCACCCGATGAAACCAAAGAAAATTACAACAATATGGGTGGCACGTATCCAAATTTATTAGATGCACACCCACCATTTCAGATAGATGGTAATTTTGGAGGCGCCGCAGCAGTAGCTGAAATGCTCGTTCAATCTCATTCAGGTTATATAGAACTTTTACCCGCTATTTCAAAGGCTTGGAACTCAGGCGCCGTTAATGGCCTTAAAGCAAGAGGCAATTATGAAATAGACATGAAATGGAATAAAGGACGGGTAACCAGTTTGTACATTAAGTCTAGCACACAAAAGCTAGCAAGTATTTATTGTAACGGAAAACTTCAAACGGTAAATACCAATACACCACTAACATTTTAACGTAGGTCAAAAATTATTTAAATGAAATATTATCTGCTCATTCTTATTACACTTTGCAGTACCAGTTTTGGTTTTGCGCAAAACACACCGCTCGCTAAACCATCTGCTGTCCAATACAAATGGCAGGAACAAGAAAGAATTATGTTTATTCATTTTGGCGTAGCTACTTGGCTTGGAAGTGAGTACGACGAAACAGGTAAGTTTGATATGTCAAGAATCAACCCTACTAACTTAGACACAGACGAATGGTGCAGGGTAGCAAAGTCTTGGGGGGCTAAACAAATTATTTTTGTTGCCAAACACGTAGGTGGATTTTGTTGGTGGCAAACAAATACCTCCGATTATAGTGTAAAAAATATTCCGTGGAAAAATGGCAAAGGCGATTTGCTCGCAGATGTTGCGGCCTCTTGCAAAAAATATGGACTCAACTTGGGCATTTATATTTATCCGGGAGATGTAAAATATGGAGCCGGCATTGGTAGTGGCGGAAAAACAACCGACCCTTCTTTACAAGACGCTTACAATAAAGTTTTTAGACAACAACTTACAGAAGTGCTTACCAAATACGGCCCCATGTTAGAAGTTTGGTTTGATGGCAACTGCATTATAGACATTGATGATATTTTAACCAAACACGCTAGCAAGTCGGTTATATTTCAGAGTAAAAAAGCATCAATCAGATGGCCAGGTACCGAATCTGGCATGCTCGCCTATCCAGCATGGAACACTGTAACAAAAAAGGCCCTACAAAGCGGTGTAGCCACCCAGTACGACGATGACCCTAACGGAGATGTATGGGCGCCGCTTGAGGCTGATGCGCCCCTTTACAACCATAATTGGTTTTGGAACCCTAACAACGAAAAAAAGAGAAAGTCGCAGCAAAACCTACTAGACATGTATTACAAGTCGGCGGGTTATGGTGGCGTTATGCTGCTAAACGCATCGCCAGATACCACGGGCAAAATAACAGTAGGAGATCAAGCAGCCTACAAAGCATTGGGCGACGAAATTGAACGCCGGTTTGCCAAACCTGTGCAGCAAATAACAAACAAAAAAGGAGCTGTTTTTACAATTGACTTTACAACCTCTACACCCATTAACCATATAGTTATTGAAGAAGATTACCGCATGGGTCACCGCATACGACATTACAAATTAGAAGGTAAAACAAACAATGGTTGGATGACACTCGCACAAGGTTCGTCGGTGGGCCGAAAAAAAATAGATGCTTTTGCAACAACGAATGTAACTGCCATTAAACTTACGATCCCAAGTTTTGCAGACACGCCATTACTACGTTCCCTTAAAGCCTATCACGTAACCAACTACACCTATACACCAGCT
>JBEGUD010000043.1:0-3189 GCA_041179065.1 Bacteroidota bacterium
TGATGCACGACGATCAGCACGGAACAGCAATCATTAGCGGCGCTGCACTTTTAAATGCATTGGAACTTCAAAAAAAGAAAATTGACCGTGTGCGTTTTGTGGTGAATGGGGCAGGTGCCGCAGCCATGGCTTGCGTGCAGTTGTATGTTGCACTCGGTGCGCGTTACGAAAACTTTATCATGTTTGACAAAGACGGCGTATTACATGAAGGCCGTACAGATTTAGATGCTACCCGTAAAAAGTTTGCTGTAAAAAAATCAGATAGTACACTTGCTAAAGCAATGCGTGATGCCGATGTTTTTTTAGGGCTTAGTATTGGTGGTGTTGTAACGCAAGACATGGTAAAGTCAATGGCAAAAAACCCAATTGTTTTTGCTATGGCCAATCCGGATCCAGAAATTACGTACGAAGATGCAACAGCAGTTCGTAAAGATATTATTATGGCAACGGGCCGTACCGATTATCCAAACCAAGTTAATAATGTATTAGGGTTCCCTTATATTTTTAGAGGGGCACTTGACGTGCGTGCTACAAAAATTAATGAAGCCATGAAACTGGCTGCTGTAAAGGCTTTAGCAGAACTTGCTAAAACAGCAGTGCCCGATATTGTAAACCTCGCGTACAATCAGTCTAGTATGAGTTTTGGTCCAGAATATATTATTCCAAAACCACTAGACCCTCGCTTACTTGCTACGGTAGCACCTGCTGTTGCAAAAGCTGCTGTAGAATCTGGTGTGGCACAAAAGCCTATTCAAAACTGGGATGCTTACACCCTTCAATTAAATAAACGTTTAGGACTCGATAATCAACTTATTAGAGTTATTGGTAACAAAGCAAAGCGTGATCCTAAGCGGTTGGTTTTTGCTGAGGCAGACAATCAAAAAGTATTAAAAGCAGCAAGCATCATTTATGATGATGGTATTGCATATCCTATTTTACTTGGTGATCCAGTAAAAATTAAAGCGATTGCAGAGGAACATAATATTGATTTAACAGATATTCCTATTATCGATTCACGTAGTGATGAAACTGAAGCAAAGCGTGAATTTTATGGCGAATTATTCTTTAAAAAACGCCAACGTAAAGGGTTTAACCACTACGAGAGTATTAAGATAATGAAAGACCGCAACCATTTTGGTTGTATGATGGTTGAAACTGGCGATGCCGATGCCATGCTTTCGGGGCTTACAAAAAATTATGCCGAAGCCATTAGACCTGCGCTTCAAATTATTGGTACCGAAGAAGGCGTTAAAAAAATTGCCGGCATGTATTTATTATTAACCAAACGGGGCCCTATATTTTTGGCGGACACAACGGTTAATTTTAATCCAAATGCCGAAGAGTTAGCTGACATAGCTATGATGGTTGCTAAAGAAGTAAGAAACTTTAACATCACGCCGCGTATTGCAATGCTTAGTTATAGCAACTTTGGTAGTTCTGATTCTGAAGAAGCCAAAGTGGTAGCTGAAGCTACGCGTATTTTAAAGCAGCGTAATCCATCTTTAATAGTTGATGGTGAAATGCAGGCAAGTATGGCTTTTAACAAAGAAATACTAAAAGACAATTACGGCTTTAGTGATTTAGTGGATGAAGATGTAAACGTACTTATTTTCCCTAACCTAACTTCTGGTAACGTTGCTTATAACCTGTTAAAAGAAATTGGAGGTGCAGATGCGATTGGTCCAATATTACTTGGACTTAAAAAGCCGGTGCATGTACTGCAATTAGGTAGTTCTGTAAGAAGTATTATTAATATGGCGCTTGTAGCTGTGGTTGATGCACAGTTAAAGTCTCGTATTGACACAGATGATGCGGTGCAAAGAAGTAGCTGGTGGAAACGCCTCAAAAAGAAAAAGAAATAGTTTAATTTATTTAGCACTAGATGAATCTTATTACGCATTTCGGGAATTATTTGCTCATGTTAAAAGGCATGTTTACCAAGCCCGAAAACCTGCGTATGTATTGGAAGGAGTTTGTGCATCAAGCAGTTGAAATTGGCGTAGGCTCACTCCCTATTGTTGTTATCATTTCGGTTTTTTTAGGCGCTGTTACAACGGTGCAAACAACCTACCAACTCGTGAGCCCACTTGTGCCACTATCTACCATTGCACAAATTGTGCGTGATGGATTGTTACTTGAATTATCGCCTACAGTTGTATGTATTGTGCTTGCTGGTGTTGCTGGTAGTAAAATAGCCAGTGAGCTGGGTAATATGCGCGTGAGTGAACAAATTGACGCACTAGAAATTATGGGTATTAATACCAAGAGCTATTTAATACTACCTAAAATATTAGCTTCTATGCTAGTAATTCCTTGCCTCATTACACTTTCTGTAGCGCTAGGTATTTGGGGTGGCCGTTTGGCTGGACACTATACGGGGCTTATTTCTACAGATATATATGACGCTGGGCTACGTGAAAATTTAAATACTTTTTATATCAATTTTGCGCTGTATAAAGCATACACGTTTGCATTTATTATAAGTACGATTTCGGCGTATTATGGATACTATGTAAAAGGAGGTGCACTCGAAATTGGAAGAGCAAGTACCAGTGCGGTTGTTGTAAGTTGTATTTTAATTTTAATTGCAGATTACATATTGGCATTACTTCTTTTAGGTTAAACTAATTTTTATGACACCTAATTTTGCAGCGTTTCGCGCATTAATTATGCATCCAGTTAAATTCTGGCTGTACATGCTAGTTAAGCTTCCGATGGGTTTTTTGGCAGGGCTAAAGCTTACGCAGTTGGAGCCGGGGCATACCGCGGTGCAAGTAAAGTACAAGTGGCTCACACAAAATCCATTTGGATCTATGTATTTTGCTGTGCTTTCTATGGCCGCAGAATTTAGTAGTGGTATTTTGTGTTTAGCTAATATTTACAAATCGGATCCGGCCATTAGTATGCTAGTGGTAAAAATGGAATCACATTTTTATAAAAAAGCGGTGGGTGTTATTACATTTACCTGCACCGATGGAGATACTATTATTGATATCGTAAAAACGGCTAAGGAAACAGGTGAGGGTGTTACCCTTGTAAGTAAGTCTACTGGCGTTAATCAGAATGGTGAAGTTGTTGCCGAATTTTTTATTACTTGGAGCCTTAAAGCAAAGGCTTCAAAAAGTTTCATAGCTAAATAATTTACATGAAAATTTCCTTTCACGGAGCAGCACAAACAGTTACAGGTTC
>JBEGUD010000044.1:0-3348 GCA_041179065.1 Bacteroidota bacterium
TACCATCATTTTGTCCTTTTACCGCTTGTCCAAAATTTAAGTTGGGGTTCATTTTTGTAGCATCATCTAAAAACCAAACACGCAACAGAATAGTTGCATGCTTTGCATATTTTTCGTCGCCGGTAAAATAAAAGGCAAGAGCTAATTTCTCAACCTCAGCACAAAGAGCGGGCATGTATTCCTTGTCCTTGTAATCATTTACCTCTGGATTGGTTTTACCATCTTTTCTGATATAAGGTAATCCATCTTTGGTGTCCGGATTGGGCCAGAAATAAGGAGCTAAGCTCATGTAATCATGTTTATCGCCACTTGGTGGTGTGTTTAATTTTTCCATCACACTACCTGGCTTAAACTGTAAAGACTTATTTGCGAGCTCAATTAATACATTAAAAGAAACTAGCTTTTTAGCATCTTTATTGGCAACCGCTAACTTATTAGCAGCTAGCACATCCTTGTTTAAGGAAAACACATTGATCGCTTGTGCAAACAAACTATGCTGCATCAAACAAAAAACGACAATAGCAATATATTTTTTCAAACTTCGCATTTGATTAATTAAAAAAATCTTCACGCATGGGAGAAAAGACATCTACAAGTACTCCTTTTTCTAAACACACAGCGCCATGAATGACGTTTGAAGGCACATGAAACACATCCCCTGCTTTTAATACTTGTTTGTTGCCGTCAATTTCTATTTCAAATACACCGCTTTCGACATTGGTAAGTTGAACATGATGATGTTGATGTAGCGCACCAACGCCTCCCGTTTCAAATTCAACACGCACAAGCATCACTGAATTGTCGTACGCCATTATTTTTCTTGACAAACCCGGAGCCATTTGTTCCGCAGTTACAGATTCATTCGTAATAAAACCCGTTCGCTTCGCTCCATTTAATTCTACTGACATATCTATTTTTATTTTATAATTTTTTATTTTCTAAATAAACAACAAAAGGTCCTTCCCAATTATAGGCCTTGCCATTAATGGCAAGTTGATGTGTTTTTTTATTATCAAATATTTTATTAGACTGCAATACCATTAAGTGTTTGCCATCTATTACTACTTCTGCAGCACTGTAATCATCTGTATCCACAACTGGTAATACAGAAGATACGCGAGAATATGCGTTTGTCGTAAATTCGGAAGTGCCATTGAAATTGCCGTGTATCTCTACTACATGCAAAGCCAGCATATTTTTAGCACGGGTCCGTGAAATGTACGAAGACTCTCTGCGTAAATTAAAGTTTGGATCGTTGGCACCTGTTCTTGTAAAAAACAGTTGTGCAGAATCTTTAACAAATCCAGAGATGGTATAAAATGTCTGGTTATTTAAAAAAGTAAATTGAGTAAGTGACGACTTGATATTTGCAGAAGCTTCTTTCCAAATATGCTGATATCCATTTTTTAAACCCAGTGTTTGTAATGAATTGCCATGCGTGGTATATTTAAAGTTGGTAGAAATTAAATTCCCCATATAATTAAATGGAAGATCATATTGATGAACCTTATCTGATATGGTTCTGAAAAAATCTACCATCAGCGGCTTTTGTGCACCTGGCAGTGTAATCAAATAAACACTTCTATGGAGCTTAACATCTTTGTAGGCATTTGTATCTAATGCAGCAGTTGCCTGAACAGCGTAATTCCCAACTACATTATATAGTGGAATAGGATGGTATTTTTCGCTTTGCGCTTCTACCCCATTAAAATGACTGGTTTCATCTACAGTAACTGTATTGTGGGCAATGGTTTGTTGGGCATAAGACTTGGTTTCAGGCAAATACCTGCCACCCCATTTTTGTTCGATTCCTATAAAGCGCGCAGCGCCATAGTCTTGTAAAATCTCGTTACCGTTATCGTATAAATTAATATTAAGTTTATCGTAATGACCATGAGACAATCCGTGTGAGCTGTATTTAAATATTAAGGATGTTAGATTTTTATCCTTACCTGTTCTAAGTACGGTAACACCACCAAAATCACCTTTGGCACCATCGGTAAAAACAACCGACTTGTATGGATAAAAAGGAGCGATATTTTTATTTTTTAAAAGCGCTTCGCTAACACCCAAGCCACCTTTACTAAGCGTTACCCTGCCCTGCGCTTTTGCAACCGGCAAATATGCAGCATTGGCACCATAGACATCCCAAGCAATATTAAGTGCAACGACCACTTCGTTTGAAACAAAGGTTTTTTCTTTTAATGCATCATTGTAACTATAAAATCCACCGTCCAAATTAGTTTGTTCTAAAGCGCCCTCTAATGCTTGCTTCAAAATTTTATTTCTCCTTTCAAAAATTTGTAGTGAAGGCTTGTAATGATTTACGGCATTTGCAAACAAGTAAAAAGGTAACACTGCGTACCTTGTATAATAAGGCCCTTCGTTGTAATAACCATTTGGCGAGAATAGCCCATCTAAATGAGCAGTTAAGCCAGCTTTACCATCTTTTTTTGATCCATACAATGCCATTTGCACATAATCGTCATTGTCTGTAGCGACACCTACGATTCCAACACCTGCACAAGCCCATACCGCATGATTATGTATCAGATCAAACCAAGGTGTAATATCTTTTGTAAAATAATCTACCTCAGGTTTAAACGCCCCATTGGTAATTTGAAGTCGCTCTGCTGGTGTTAGATAATCATGAATTAAATCAAAAGCAAGACCTGCATATACGAGCCAGTTAGCATCGTTTAATGCCTGCCAAAAAATTCGACCCGGCGAAGAACTTGTTGCCTCTGGGTGATTTTTTAAGGTTGGGTTTAATACTGCGTATTTGAAAAATAAATCTTTTACAAGTTTTGCATATTTAACATCACCGGTTAGCTGATAAAGCATACCACTATTAAACATGATAGTATAATTATCCTTGTGCTTATCATGCGTATATCCACCGCCAGCGTGTTTAGGAACTGGCACGTCAATGTCTTTTCCCAAATTTGCATCTACCGATTTTTTGATTTCATCGAAAGATTCTTTGAGCAAAGGATTTGTAGGGATACTTTTTTTAACAAGCACAATATCATTTGCAGTTGCAAATGCAAGGGGATGCTTTTGTGCAAACAGAGTCGAATGCATCAAAATAGCAGCCGAGGAAATCACAAAAAATACTATCGTCTTTTTCATAAAGCAGTTAAAAAGCGGTCAATCGTTGGGTAATATTAAGTGCAATTGCAGAGGTTCGCGTCAATAAGAAGCTATTATTTTGTCTATATTTTAATGATTTTTATTAGATAATTACTAACAATAATGGGTTTTTGTTAGAATATATATTATTATAATTTCCGATAACGTTACCGGTAACGCTGCCGGTTTTTTCCCGTAAATTGTATCTATTGCCAC
>JBEGUD010000045.1:0-13214 GCA_041179065.1 Bacteroidota bacterium
CATGAGCAAAAACGCCAAAGAAGTATGGGAAACTGAACTTGGCAACACCGATTATACGAACTACCCTTTTAACTACTACGAAAAGTTTGACTTTAACGCCCCTTTTGCCTCTGGATCGGCGGGATATAACACCATGATTGTTGCACCCTGTAGTATGGGCACCCTGGGCCGCATTGCAGCCGGGATTAGCGATGATTTAATTACCCGTGCTGCCGATGTGGTATTAAAGGAGAGGCGTAAACTTATTTTAATGGTGCGTGAAACACCCTATAACCTGATTCATATTAAAAACATGGAAACGGTAACACTAGCAGGTGGCATTATTTGCCCAGCTACACCATCGTTTTACAGTAGACCTACTACTATTGAACAGGCAGCTGCTACCGTGGTAGACCGTGTTATTGATTTAGCTGGACTCAAGCAGGACAGTTACAGATGGGGAGAATAATCACCCCATCTATTACTCATATCTTACTCTACTTTTGCGCTTTCATCTTCGGTTACTTTCTTACGAAAAGTGAACACAATTTTACCTGCCTCTTTATCAAGGTCGGCAACAAGTGTATCGCCTGCAGTAATGGTAAAGTTTAATATTTCTTCGGCTAGAGGATCTTCCAAATATTTTTGAATGGCTCTGTGTAGTGGTCTTGCACCATACTGCACATCGTATCCTTTATCTGCAATAAACTCTTTGGCTGCTTCTGTTAACTCTAAACTAAATCCTAAATTTTGCAAGCGCTTTTCTACGCTCTTCATTAAAATATCAATGATATTAAAGATGTTCTCTTTGGTTAAAGAATTAAACACCACCACGTCATCAATACGGTTTAAAAATTCAGGCGAGAAAGTACGCTTCAATGCTTTTTCAATAACTGCTTTGTTATTTTCTTCGGCGTTTTGAATACGTGTTGCCGTTGCAAAACCTACACCATCACCAAACTCTTTTAATTGACGTACGCCAATATTAGAAGTCATAATAATGAGTGTGTTTTTGAAATCAATTTTACGGCCTAGGCCATCTGTTAATTGACCATCATCAAGTACCTGCAATAAAATATTGTAAATATCTGGATGCGCTTTTTCAATTTCGTCTAATAAAATGACACAGTAAGGTTTGCGTCTCACTTTTTCTGTTAACTGTCCACCCTCTTCATAACCTACATAGCCTGGAGGCGCACCAATTAAACGACTCACCGTAAATTTTTCCATGTATTCACTCATATCTATTCTGATGAGTGCATCATCAGATTCAAACATATTGCGCGCAAGAGCACGTGCTAGTTCGGTTTTACCTACACCCGTTGGGCCTAAAAATATAAAGGTACCAATTGGTTTTTTAGGATCTTTTAAACCTACTCTATTACGCTGAATGGCTTTCACCACTTTTACAATGGCTTCGTCTTGACCCACAACCATGCCCTTCATTTCTTCATTCATGCGGCGCAGCTTGTCTGTTTCTGCTTGCACCATACGCTTAACAGGTATACCTGTCATCATGCTCACTACTTCGGCAATATTTTCTTCAGAAATAGGATAACGCTTGTTTTTACTCTCTTCTTCCCAAGCAGATTTTGCTTGCTCCAATGACTCGCCTAATTTTTTTTCAGTGTCTCTAAGTGCAGCAGCTTCTTCGAAACGCTGACTTTTTACCACTTTATTTTTTTCGTTTTTAACGGCTTCAATTTCTTTTTCAAGTTCTACTATCGTTTCTGGAACATTGATGTTTTTTAAGTGCACACGTGCGCCTACTTCGTCTAGTACATCAATGGCTTTATCAGGAAGTAAACGGTCCGTCATATAACGGTCACTTAATTTTACACAAGCTTCAATAGCATCATCGCCATAAGTAACGTTGTGAAAATCTTCATATTTAGATTTGATATTGTTTAAAATAACAATGGTATCATCTACACTAGGTGGCTCAATCAATACTTTTTGGAAACGTCTATCGAGTGCGCCATCTTTTTCGATGTGCATGCGGTATTCGTCAAGTGTAGAAGCACCAATACATTGGAGCTCTCCTCTAGCTAGTGCTGGTTTTACAATGTTAGAGGCATCTAGTGATCCACTCGCGCCACCTGCGCCAACAATGGTATGTATTTCATCGATAAATAAAATTACATCTCTGTTTTTTTCAAGCTCATTCATGATGGCTTTCATGCGTTCTTCAAATTGACCACGGTATTTAGTACCCGCCACAAGTGCCGCAAGGTCTAATGATACAACACGCTTGTCAAATAATACACGGCTAACTTTACGCTGCACAATTCGGAGCGCTAGGCCTTCTACAATGGCTGTTTTACCCACACCTGGCTCACCAATTAAAATAGGATTGTTCTTTTTGCGGCGACTTAATATTTGGCTCACACGCTCAATTTCTGCTTCACGACCTACAATAGGATCTAAATTTCCCACCTCTGCAAGTTTGGTAATATCTCTACCAAAATTATCTAGTACCGGCGTTTTACTTTTTGCCCCAGCAGGTGATTTTGCAGCTTTGGGTTGACTAAATCCACCTCCTCTTTTTTCTTCATCAAAATCATCGTCATTGTCTTCGGGAAATTCATTTTGAGGACTTGAACTACCCACCATACCAAGCTCGGTTCTAAACAAATCGTAATCAATATCAAATTGACCAAGTATTTGCGTAGCAATATTTTCTTTGTTTTTTAAAATGCTCAGCATGAGGTGCTCCGTTTCAACGAGCGGGCTTTTAAGGGCCTTAGCTTCTAATACAGTAACACGAATTACTTTTTCGGCTTGCTTGGTTAAAGGAAGGCTATTGATATTGGCAATATTTTTACCGGTCTTATCCTTTACTGCAAGTTCAATCTCTTTGCGTAGCTCATACAGATCCACATTAAGCTGCTTTAGCACCTTAATGGCCGTATTTTCTTCATCCCTTATTAAACCTAAGAGTAAATGCTCTGTGCCAATAAAGTCGTTCCCTAGCCTTAACGCCTCTTCCCTACTGTAGGAAATGATTTCTTTTACTTGTGCCGAAAAATTATTATCCATAACCAAAAATTGGATTTATACAATTATAACGAATATTTTTGAGCGAAGTTGTGTGTGGATTATCCACATTTACTAACTTCACGCTCATCCTATGGAACTCAAAATTGATACCAAAGAAAAATACCAGCTTTTAACCCCTGCTGGAGCCTCTATTACTGCCATTATAGCAGCAGAAATTGTTACTATTTGCAATAAATGTCTAGAATCGACCCAAAAAAATATGGTGCTGAATCTAGAAAATGTTGAAGAAATAGCTCCTGATGCTTGTCAAATCTTAACAGATTTACAACAGGCTTTTTATGATAAAAGCGCCTCATTTGTCATGTGTTGCTTAAGCGCCAAGTTAGAAGACAGTTTTGACAGCCTAGGCCTTTTAGAAGTACTCAATCTAACACCCACCCTTAGTGAAGCTTCTGACATTGTAATGATGGAAGAAATTGAACGCGAACTATTAGACAGCGACGATTTTGAATTTGACAAAGAATCAGAATAAGCAATTGCTTATTGAATAATTTTTTCAATTCGAGTTAGCTTACCTGCAGCATTCATTCCTTCTATTACAATTCTAAATTTTGTGGTAACGTCGTTGTTGAAAAAATCCAATTTAACAAGTTTGGTTTTCTTGTCTGTTAAAACATATGGATTCCAATAAAGTGTGGTGCGTACATCAGGTACTTTAGTTGGCGCTGCCGTATAATTAGGGCTATAAAATTCTTTGTAATTGGTATACCCAGTTAAAATGGCATTACTCAATCCTTTTAAACTTTCATTTTTTAGATCGGCAGGTTTTTTGGTATAAATAGCGATGGCGCCAGAAGGCCCAGATCCAGAAGATCCCATAAATGGTGGACGAAAAACTTTGATGTAAGCAATATCACTCATTTGAATACCCATCGTTTGCTCGGCATCAGAAAGCATTTCATTTAAAAAAATATCCGGAGTACCGTCACGCCAATTTAACCCCGGTACATTGTTGCTATTCGCATCTTCGGCACCATTAGCCCCAAGTATTGGAATTGACATGGTCATGCCCGGAATTAAATTTTGCAAGTACTGAAATACGCTGGTAGCACCTGTTGCATGGTTGTCATTTTGCACATCAAAAGCGTAACTATCTTTTGAAGAAAATAAACCTGATGTATATTTTTCGTCTAATGCATCAATAGGCGATTTGGCTCTTGATTGCACCACTACTTCTTTTAACACCACCACCGAGTCAAATGTTTTTTTAATTTTTTTAGCCTGCGCTTCCATATACATTAAATATGAAAGCCCCGCAGTATCGGGTTTTGCAAAATGATAGAGCTGGATTTGTGTAGGATATGAAACGGTTGGCAAACTATAGGTGAAATTAGCCAAGGTAGTTGGCGCTACTTTTTTGTCGCCATTAATTTTATAAAAAACTCGCACCGTATCAAAAAATATAAGTCCGCGCTGACTAAAGCTAGCATCTGGAGCTATTGGTGCAAAAAAGTACTGTTTGCTACTATCTTTTGATTGCAATACCATGGTAATGCTCTGTACCAATTTGTTATCAAAAGTGCCGCCATTGTATACAGCTCCTCTAATTTGTAAATAATCGCTATCCATTTGGTATTTTAAATTGGGCAGCTTTCCTTTCACCATTTCTTCCCAATTGTATTTACGCCAACCATGCGTAAGCATCACTAAATCTAATTTTGCAGGTGTTTCAGCATCGGTACTTGAAAAATAATTGGCCGCATTGGGAATGGCACCTTTGATATCGCCTTGCAATAGCAGGTTAGAAAAAATATTAGTTGAATAGTCCTGCACTGCATTTGCATCAGTAACAGATACTGATAAGTTACTTAACAACGTATCTTCTACTACAATGTCAATGGTATTTTTTGCGCGTTTAAACAAACGAGGCGTAAACATTTTTACCGACGGATAAAAAGCGTGCAGGTTATTATTGATAAATAAAACCCGCTCTGCAACTGGAACCCATGCCGCATCAAAAACAGTTATTTGTAAAACACCGGTAGGTAAACTATCGGTGGGCATGGCAAGTGCTGCCGATTTTTTTGTTTGGAGTTGGATGGTAGAAGTATATACCATGCGCTGATTCATGGATGCTACAACATGCAGTTGTTGAAAATTTTGCGCCGTTACCACAGGGCGTTGAATGACTATTTTAGCCTTATCCTCTTGTAATACCGCTTGCATCACAATACCATCTGGTTTTGCCGTAGGCATTGCGGTCGTATGCACGGTTCCTGCTGCATCTACCCAAATACAGTTATAGGTCTCCTCTTTTTCAGGCAAAAAACTAAAAACACCCATACCATCGTGCACCGATTGTATAGAATCGATTAACACCATTTTGCTATTAAAGATGGCTCCTTTAATAGCAGCAGGATCCCCATTTTGATTCACTGATAAAAATCCAACCTGTGCTTGTAACCCTGCAATTAATTGTCCACCTTCTGGAAAAAATTGGAGTTTATAAACGGGATCAACTTTTTTTGAATTGGCCATTGAATCGGACCCCTGCACGGTAATATCTTTGGTAAAAATAAAGTCAGCATCAAAATTAAGCATCCACCTAGTGTATGCTTTTATACGAATGCGCGATCCCTTATAATTTTGAGGAATCTCAAATTGAAGTTTTGCAGAGGATTCAAATATAGGATGCACCGTATGCTTGATAAGTTGTCCTGCATCATCATACCAATCTGCATAAAAATTTCTGCTATAATCCGAAAGTCCCTCGCCTGCTAAAATATACGCCTTACCCCAAATGGTTTCGCCTTTACTATAAAGCCTTTTATCAAAATGAATATGTAGTTTTTCTTGTTGATAGTTTTCTTTGTAGACAGCAAGCATAGAATCTAACACCTGTGCAGACACCACAAAAGGCGCACAAAACAAGAACCCAATAATCAATAAATAGGTAGCCTTCATAATTGCAAATTTACATAACTATTGACGCAAACCTTGTTAAAAAAAATAGGGCGAAAAATATAATTTTTCGCCCTATTTACTAGTATGATTACTTCCTATTGATTCTTATCAAGTGTTAAAGCCAAATAAGGCAGTCTTGCACCTGTAGCAGCAGAATAGCCCATGCTATATCCAGTAAGGGCAACGCCACTTTGTAATCCATTGGCACTCGCATAACTCACAAGTGCTGTAGAAGTTGAAGTAGCCCCCGCTACACGAATAGCCCATGTTGTTGTAGCACCAGACACAAAGCCAGGTGCATTGATACCAACAGGAATATTCATGGCACCAGAAGTGCCTAAATAAGGAATATTTGCCTTCATTAAAATACCATTTAGGTACAAATCTACGGCAGGAACATTTGGCATTAGGTGTACAAAATTAAATCTACAAATACCATCTGCGATTCCAACGATATTATTTTTAACAAGCACCGACTTCATGTTAGCAGCAGTATCCGTTAAATGAAGAGTTTGCGGTGTATTGTCTGTAATATTAACGTTGGTGTTAAACAATACCACAGAATCTGTATTAGTACCAAACTTTGGCATTACAATTGAAACTGCGTTGGTACCTAGTGGCACACTCATATAAAGTGCAAAGTTACTGCCACGGGTATTGTATCCACCTCCAGGAAAAGGAGTACGTGATTGTAACAAATTACTTACGTATGCACCATTTAATTTAATACGCAAATTTGCGTAATCTATAGCATAAGCAAATGCTAGATTTACTTTTAGCTGACCTTTATTAGCTTGGTTGCCATAAGTGTCGTAAGGCTGATTGGTAACTCCTGTATTTTTTTTGCAAGATGCAAATACAAAGAGTAGCGCCAATGGCATTATGTATTTTATCATTTTTTTCATCTCTTACTTTTTTTGCGTTAAGATTATGGTAACATGAACCACTGTTCTTTGGTATGGTAATCAGATGCCAATGCACCAATTTTTTGTAACGCTGGAATATTGTATAAATACTCAGAGTTGTATCTAGGACGACATCTGTACGGTAATTTACCAGCATTATAAATGTTCAGTGTTGTTGGCAATGTAAATCCTGCATATACTTTTTTACCAGTAGCTGGATCTAAATCGATGTACCTAAACCTACGCATATCTGTCCAAGTTTCGCTAAATCCATATCCATAAAGGGCAATGTACTTTTGAAGCATGATATGAGATAGTGTTAAACCATTTGCATCGGCAGGCATCACTTTAGGATTGGTTAAGTAAGCAGCTTGAGAAGCTGGCGTAATTAAACTTGCCCAAGGAATACGAGATTGATATTGCGTTGTTAGCATTTCAAAATTTAATTCGATGGCTCTTTTATACGTAGACAATGCTAACGCCTTATCCCCTTTACGAAGAGCAGCTTCTGCTTTTGTAAATAAAACTTCAGAAGCAGTTAGTAATGGGAATGGTGCTAGGTTGTTAAAAATGTAACGACCAGAATCTGCAGTAACACTTGTTGAAGAATAGAGCGCGCGCCAGTAGTTTCTTGGCTGGTCTGCGGTACCGAGCCCAGTAGCTCCCTGACCTGGTAGAACACCCTTATATGTACCATTTGGATTTTCGTTGATCAAATACGGCGTACGAGGATCAAAAACACCTGTAAAAGGAGATTCTGTATTTACACCAGTTAATAGATTTGCAATAAATGATGACTGACGAAGAGTTGCAATGTTGTTACGGTATGGTCCAAAGAAATTATTGGTACCACTAAAGTTACCACCTACCCATTTTTGAACTGCATTATCTGCATTTGTTACTACAGACATGTCTGAGTATTTAATTACAGAATCAGCGTAGTTTTTAGAGGTGTAAACCGCTTTATTGCTGAGGTGCGCAAAGGTTTTAGCCTTTACTGCATAAACAAACTTTTTCCATTTGTTTACGTCACCACCATAAAAATAGTTGTCACCATATTTAAGGTTGGTAGCACTTACTGCACCATCGGTTCTATTTAGTAAAGCAATTGCATTATCACACATCACTCTAACAGAATCATACACATCTGCTTGGCTATCATAATCAAATTGTTGGCGCTCGGTATCAAATGCTTGACGCATAATCACTTCACCATATTGTTCTGTGGTAACCAACCAACTCCAAGCAAAAATGGCAGTAGCAACACCCACATAATCCCATTTCTTTTGCTGAGTTCCTCTAGAAATAATGTATTTAGCATTAGGTCCAATTCCATAATAATGCATTGCCCATACGTTACCTGTAACGTCTGAGGCTGTAGCAAAAACACCACCTAATTGATCATAGGAATTACTAGCACTATTCGTATGCCACCACTGAATGTATTTGGCCAAGTTAACAGCGTCAGTAACCGGACCATACGATCCACCACCACCACCTGTTGGGGGTGCCGCTGTAGATGTCATTTGATTGATAACGTTAGGTAATATGGCTTCTATAGCCCCTTCAACCGGGTTGTTAGGGTTTAAGTAAGCATCGTCTAATTTTTTACTGCATGACTGTAAATTAGCTATACCAACTAATGCCAGTGTTACTGCAATAAAATAATGTATGTGCTTTTTATTTTTCATAATCATTTTTTTTACAAGTTAAAATCCTACTCTTAATCCAGCATTAAAGCTTAGTGGAGCAGCAATGTTTCCATAATCGAAACCAACTGCACCAACACCTCTAAGAGAAGCGTTACCACCATTTGCAGCAGGATCAGCACCAGAATAGTTTGTAAATAAGAATAGATCATTCATGGTTACAAACAAACTAAGTGATTTGAAATTTACAAAATCAAGTAAACCAGGATAATCCATATTCTTTCCAGCATTGTTTACAAGCGCTTTTGAAGGAATGGTATAACTTAAAGAGATATCACGAAGGCGGAATGCTTTGATATTGCGCTCCATGTAATCTTCTTCCGGCATGTTACTAGAACTGTAATACAAGTTATTGTAGTATGGTGTTACTAAAATATTATTACGTGTTGGCGTAGCCGTATTTTCTAAACCATCCTGTAAAATACCAGACACGACTCTCGGCGTTAAACGATCTGCTGTTTTTGCAGATTTACCAAGTGTAGTTAAGTACATTCCTGTAGCATTATAAATATCGCCGCCCAGTCTTAGATCCCATAAGAATGATAAGCTTAGGTTTTTATAACGTAAACGGTTGATTGTACCTACTGTTAATCCAACAGTACGATCACCTCTTACTCTAAACACACCATCATTTAATGGTAAACCAGTTGTTGGAGAAATTAAAACTTCACAATCATTTTTTGATAAACCGTTAGGACCTGGAGCAGATAAATCTTGTCTTCTGTAACCAAAACTTGTAATAGTACCTGTAGAATAACCAGGTCTTAAACCACCTCTTGCATTTGAATACAACCAGGTAGAAGCGTCATAATAGTCGGCACCAGCAATATCAATTGGCATTGGAATGGCTAATACTTTGTTCCACATGTGGTTTACGTTGAATTGGATATTCCAATCAAAGTCTTTCTGACGAACTAACTTGAGTCCGATAGAAAGTTCCACCCCTTGGTTACGAACGCTAGAGTTGTTAGCCGTGTTAAGTACAAATCCTGTACCATAAGAAGCTCTAAAACCTTGTGCAATTTGATCAAGGGCTAATGTATTATAATAAGCAGCATCAACTGTTAGTACATCACCAAACATTCTAAACTCAGTACCTACCTCGTAGGTTTGCTGACGCTCTGGACGCAAATAAGGGTTAGCATTGTAGAAAGAATATTGTAACGGCACATTAATAACGCCACTAGCACTTGTAGGTGGTGTTAATGCACTTGTTACCGTTGGTACAAAGTTAGACTGGTTCGCATAGGCGTTTGGAAGCCTTGCAGTTTGTGCTAAAGAGCTTCTGATTTTCCAATAGCTTAATACCCCACCTTTTAATTTAGGGAAGATATCACTCATGATAATACTAATGTTTCCACCAGGATAAGAGTAATTTCTGTTTGCTTTTGGAAGTACAGATGAAGATTCGAAAGCCATAGAACCTGTCAAGAAAATAAGGTTGTTATAACTAATGGTCGCTTCAGCAAATCCTGCAATTTGCATAGATCTTACTTCGTTCCATAGGTTATTACCATATAATGTAGTTCTACTTAAACGAGTTCTAGTAGCAACGCCAGTAGCAGAACTATCAAAGCTTCTAATACTATCTTGTGTACCAGAAATACCAAATCTTTCTAGTTTATTTTCTGCCCAACGTGTACCTACAGTAACACGCGTATTAAACTTGCCAAATGTTTTTTTAGCAGTTGCAGTAATCGTGTGGTTGTAGTTACCTGCTTTAACCCAGTAGTTATCTAACTGACCTTTATTGGCCATTGAAGATTGTGAAGCAGATTCCGGATCACGGTACTGGAAACCAGATGTTTCATAATAGTTGTAACCAAAACGACCCGCAATTGACAACCACTTTAGAGGGTTGTAGTTAACAGATAAATTAGCAGTGTAGTTATTGGTTTTATCTTGTGATTCATTTCTATGAACAGCAAAAAACGGATTGTCTGTTTCAGCAATCGTACCTAAATATGCATCTTCAGCTGTATTGTTGGTCGCAATCAAATAACGCTTGTTACCATTCGGTAATAAATAATTCATGGCGTTATCTGTAACAGGCCACATAAATAAATTAAGCAAATATCCACCAGCACCTTTCATTGCTTTATCGTTGATACTATTACTGTATGCAATAGAAGGTGAAATTTCTAAATTCTTAGTGATTTTAGTGGTATTTGTAAGTCTAAAGTTGGTACGTGTTAATCTTGTGTTTGGCACTACCCCAGTTTGATCATAAAAAGATCCACTGGCACGGTAACTAGACTTAACGGTACCAAAATCGGCACTTAAGTTATGCGTAGATCCTGCCGAATTATTAAAGAAGTTTCCAATATTGTCGTAAACTGGAATATCTGCTCTCATAGCAGGACCAAAGGAAGAAAATGTGCCTGGATTTGCAATTCCATTAGATCCTTGTTGGAACCCAGTATAAACAGCAGGAACATTTCCAAGTGATTGGAAACGGAAACTATTATCGTAGTTAACATTAAACTTTTTACCTGCAGTAATCTTTGCTTTTTTAGTTGTAATGATAATCGCACCATTACTAGCAGAGCTACCATAAAGTACCGTTGCTTCTGGTCCTTTAAGTACCGTAACACTTTCAATATCGTTCGGGTTTAAATCCGCAATACGGTTTGTAAAGTCGTTAGATGTGTTGTTTTGACCAGCAGCACCCGGAACTGTTTCTGCAGCGTTGATTGCATCATTTTCAATGATGATACCATCTACCACAAATAAAGGTTGGTTGTTCAAAGACATTGAGTTAAAACCTCTTAATACAATCGTAGAAGATGCACCTGGAACACCAGATGTTGCTGTGATTGTTGCACCCGCAATTCTACCTTGCAATCCATTTAAAAAGTTTTCACGTTGTGTTTCTTTTACATCATCCCCTTTTACAGTTTGTGCAGAATAACCAAGGTCTCTTGGTTTTTTCTTAATATCCATCGCTACAGTAACTTCTTCAAGTTCTGAAACAGATGAACGCATAGAAATTGATACAGTTGCACCATTAACGGTTACGCGTTGGCCATCATAACCAATGTAACTCACAAGTAAGGTTTGACCCTTATTTGCTTTAATGGTAAACTCACCTTTTTCATTTGACTGTGTGGTAGATGTTGTACCTAACACTTTTACGGTAACACCTTGTAGTGGTGTTTTTTTGTCGGCATCTAAAACTTTACCAGAGACATTTTGACTCTGTGCCATAGATGGTAACGAGAAAATGAGAAGTAGTAACGTAACTACTTTCATCAAGGAAGCAATTTTTCTCATACTAGTTTTTGGTTTCTATGAAGAATGATTGATTATCATAGCGTTAAATTTTCATGTAATTGCCGTAATAATCAACGCAATGTTAAAATTTCTTAGGCATATTTCAAGAACTAATTAGGTGAAAAATAGGGTTATCCACAGGCTTTCGGGATAAAATAGCGGCAGCAAGCGTGATTTTTGAACAAATTGAACAGTATTAAGGATTTTGAAGCTTAATCATATAAAATTATATTTTAATATATAATTGTTATTTGCCTCGTTTTTATTCCTTTCTATTAACTTCGTGACCTTAATGATTTCCCCAAATACCATACAACAAATTACAAGCCGCATCGATATCATTGATATTGTAGGTGAGTTTGTGAAACTAAAAAAACGGGGAACCAATTATTTAGGCAACTGTCCTTTTCACAATGAAAAATCACCTTCATTTACAGTATCGCCTGTAAAAGAAATATACAAATGTTTTGGTTGTGGTAAAAGTGGCAACTCCATTACTTTTTTAATGGAGCATGAAAAATACAGTTATGTAGAAGCATTAAGATGGCTTGCTGCTAGATACAATATTGAAATTGAAGAAACAGAAACATCTCCTGAGCAAAAAATACTCGTTCAAACTTCTGATAGTTTATATGCCATCAATCATTTTGCACAAAAGTTTTTTAGTGCCCAATTACTAGAATCTGAGGAAGGAAAAAATATTGCACTCTCCTATTTACAAGAAAGAGGATTCAGAAAAGAGATCATCGAAAAATTTCAGATTGGTTACAATCCTGATAGTAGAACCGCTTTAACAGAAGCGCTCATCGCCAATCAATTTAATCCTACACTACTTCCAAAAACAGGTCTTGTATCTAATAGAAACGGAGATGAATTAGTAGATAACTACAGGGGCAGAATTATTTTTCCTATACATGGCAACACGGGTAAAGTAATTGGGTTTGGCGCGCGTGTGATTGGCAAATCAGATAGAGGACCCAAATACATCAATACCCCAGAAAACGAAGTATACAGCAAAAGTAAAATTTTATACGGCTCCTACTTTGCACGTATGGCCATCGATAAAGCAGATGAGTGTTTACTAGTTGAAGGCTACACCGACGTTGTTAGTTTGCATCAGGCAGGTATCGAAAACGTGGTAGCCAGTGGTGGTACTTCACTTACCACCGAGCAATTAAGGCTCATAAAAAAGTATACACAAAACCTGACCATTATTTATGATGGTGATAGTGCTGGTGTTAAAGCGGCGCTTCGTGGACTTGACATGGCACTCGAAGAAGGACTCAATGTAAGGCTTGTGCTAATCCCCGACAATGAGGATCCGGATAGTTATGTTAATAAGGTAGGCACCACGGCTTTTAATGAATTTGTTGCCACCGCCAAA
>JBEGUD010000046.1:0-2660 GCA_041179065.1 Bacteroidota bacterium
TTACCCACTTTTCTGGTATAACCTCTAATTGGGATTCTAAATAAAAACCAATTTTCTGTTTTTACGGTGCCATCTGCAGCATTTACAGAAAGCGTTCGTTTATCAGTAATATAAGGCGTTACACCAACGGCCATGCCGGGCTTTAACCCGACTTCGTATTCGTAATAAGCTTCCGTTTCATTTAAAGTATTATCCCTATTTAAATCTTCATTGTCTGGGAATAATGTTGCGGCAGGTGTAAAAACACCTGTAGAAGCTATTGGCGAATTGCCCTGCGGATTGTTATGATTTTTATACCTTCCTAAAATACCTGTTCCTGCTGCGTCAAAACTATTGTCACGATACCACTTGTAATTGTCTCCCGCAGGATCAGTTAGCGCCTTTTGATACACCAAAGAAGATGTCCCAAAATTGGTAGCCAACTTTTGGATAATATAATTCTTTTTTACTTTTTCTGCATTATCATCGAGTCCGTCAAATCCAACATCTTGGTAGGGTCTATCGGCAGGATCATTACTAAATGCCTGTGTAATTTGAATGGGATTGACAGGCGTTTTACCCCATGTGTTACTACTATCAACTTGAGCAGGCACTTTAGGCGTATTCATGCCATTTTCATAAAACCTTTTCCCATCTTTTAAAATGTCTTCACTAATGTTTCCAAGGTTCAGAACAATTTTTCCGCCTCTACTATTGGGGCTTGTAATAAATGGATCTTGCATCCATATTTCAAAATACTCTATGTTTCCCGTTTCAAAATCTGTTTGATCAATAGCACGCATAATACCTCCCCACTTTGCAGTAGGCGTTTTGAATTTACCATCTGCACCAATTTGTGTTGAACGTGTTTCAAAATTATACGGCCCTTTTTCTTTGGGATAATACGCGAGGTCTAGGGTTGCTGTTTGAACATCCGTAATATTTGTGGTACGCTGTGGAAATAACTCATTGGTAAAAACCTGCCTCACCCTTGGGTCACTTAGCTCCGCAACATTGCGTCTAAGCGGATTATTGCTGCTATTTTTATCTTGTAAGTTGGGTTCAATATTATACCAAGCTAGTTTAGCACGGTTAAAATTGTAATCGATAGAATCTATTAATGTTGCTTCTGGAAATTTAGGATTACCCTGTGGTGTAGATGCAAGTGTCCATGCTACAAATGGGAACCTTAAATCAATATTAGTTCTTGTTCCTTCAAAGTCGTCAATAAAAATAAGACCTTGACCACCAGAACCAATTTGAGGTGGATGTCCTGGTTTTAAAAATGCACCTTCCCCATATGCATTAATACTAGACATGGCTTTTGTTGAATAAAAAGGAAGCCTATTTAATAACCTAGTAACAGAAGGCAGTTCCGATTTATAACTAAAATCGAGGCCGTACATCGTATTACGAATAGGATCATCACCATAATTCATTTTTGTAAAAAACGGACGCTCCCCTAATTTTACAGAAGTAGCACTTACACTAAATTTTTTATTGGCGATATAATCTAAACGAAGACCACTGAATCCTCTGTTTTGCATACCAAAACCAGTATTGTTTTCGAAAGAAACACTCACTGGCACGTTGGAACTTAAAATGGCAGCATTTAAAATTTTAATGCTCCCTAAATTATAATCAACACTATAATCAAGCCCTTCTCTTAATTGCTGTCCGCCAGCCGAAACCCTTACAGAACCGGGTGGAATATTAAATGTATTTAATTGAATTTCGGATCCACCGCCACCACTTTTAACCTGACCTTGCATCACAAAACGATTCAGGTTTGCATAGGTCTGCGCAATGGCCTTGATTGAATCATACAACTGATAGTAAATATATTTTTGTTTTACAGCAGTTGACAACCCTGTAAAAGCGAGCGTATCTAAATCTTTTCCAAATGGCTCCAAAACAGGAAAAATAATTTTACCTGTTTGCTGCAACACTGTAAATCCATCCACAAAATCAAATACCCCATCAGGCTGCGGGTCGTTGCGGTTGTTAAGCCTATCTAAGTTCAATATTTTTAGAAGCGGAAATCCCTCTGTCGCTTTTGATGTTTCAGGCAAATATCTTTTGAGTCCACCACTTGGCTCTTCATACAAAACATTAAGTTTAAAATCTTCGCGCTGAATACCGCCAAAAACATCGAGCGAGTAAACGTTTTTCATCATCCAATCCCAAATAGGAAGTTCTATGCGTTGAGAAGTTGCTTTTAATAATTTTAAAAACAAAACTTTTTGTACGCCCTTACTCGAATCAAGTGCCACGTCTTGCGAAAATTCACCAACCTGGTATACACGACCATTATAGGTATACTGGTAAGCCACTGCGAGGACCTCGTCTGCTTGCAACTGCGTATTAATAGATAAAAATCCAATTTGTGGATTAAAGGAATACTCGGTGGTATTTAATTTACGCGCAAATGTTTTCTCATAATCATCAACAGGCTTGAGCCCTTTAGACAACAACAAACTATTAATTACTGCAGGATTTCTACTACTTGGATT
Source organism: Bacteroidota bacterium (assembly GCA_041179065.1). Lineage (GTDB taxonomy): Bacteria > Bacteroidota > Bacteroidia > Chitinophagales > Chitinophagaceae > Sediminibacterium. The sequence continues at coordinate 2,493 of JBEGUD010000046.1, forward strand.
CCCAATCAATCCACTATATAAATTATTAGCGCCATTAAAAGGCAACGCGCCACCTGAAGTAGCCGCTATAGCGCCTGTATTGTAGGGTTGCGGTTCACCAATATCCATAAAGCCTACTATATCCCTTGCTTCGGTGGTTGCCCCTGTGCGGTTGGTAACCCAAACTTC
>JBEGUD010000047.1:0-8792 GCA_041179065.1 Bacteroidota bacterium
CGTTCTCGTATCCATACCGGTATTGGTACATCTGATTTTCATATCAAAGCTAAGTTCAATGCTACCCGTGAAGAAATTATTGCAAGAGCAACACAGGCTGTTAAGTGGGCGCGCAATTTTACTGACGATGTAGAATTTTTTGCAGAAGATGCCGGTCGCACCGACAACGAATATTTAGCGCGTGTAGTAGAAGCCGTTATTGCAGCAGGTGCCACCGTCGTAAATATTCCGGATACAACGGGTTATTGCCTACCGCATCAGTACGGTGAAAAAATGGCGTTCTTAAAAAATAATGTTTCAAATATTGACAAAGCGGTTTTGTCTTGTCATTGTCACAACGATTTAGGACTTGCTACCGCTAACTCAATTGCAGGTGTTATTGGTGGTGCCAGACAAATTGAGTGTACCATCAATGGACTTGGTGAACGTGCTGGTAACACGGCACTTGAAGAGGTAGTGATGATTTTAAAACAGCACGCTAGTTTAGGTTTTTATACAAATGTTAATGCGACCATGCTCAATCCAATGAGTAGAGAGGTTTCGGATATTATGCGCATGGCAGTGCAACCCAATAAAGCCATTGTGGGTGCTAATGCTTTTTCACATTCGTCGGGCATTCACCAAGATGGATTTTTAAAGAGTGCCGAAACCTATGAAATTATTAATCCAGAAGCAGTAGGTGCCGAAGGAAGTAAAATTGTACTTACAGCAAGAAGTGGAAGAAGTGCACTTGCCTACCGTTTTCAAAAATTAGGATTTCAATTTGACAGAAACGATATCGATATTTTATATGCTGCATTTTTACAAGTAGCAGATACAAAAAAAGAAGTCATGGAACAGGATTTACAAGCATTAGCAACCGCGCATGCAGCAGTGCTTGTACATTAATGGAAGTAAAGAAACGCGTTATGGGAAAAACATTATTTGAAAAAATTTGGGATACACATATTGTACAGGAAGTAACAGACGGACCTTCGGTACTATATATCGACAAACATTTTATTCATGAAGTAACAAGTCCGCAAGCCTTTAAGGGTATTGAAGACCGCGGTATTTCAATTTTTAGACCAGATCAAATTGTAGCTACTGCAGATCATAATGTACCTACACAAAATCAGCACCTGCCTATTACCGATGCCCTGTCTCGTTTTCAGGTGGATACCCTAATTGATAATTGTAAAAAACATGGTATCGAATTGTACGGCCTAGGGCACGAGCATCAGGGTATTGTGCACGTAATTGGTCCGGAGCTTGGTGTTACTCAGCCTGGTATGACCATTGTTTGTGGAGACAGTCATACCTCTACGCATGGTGCATTTGGAGCCATTGCATTTGGTATTGGTACTTCCGAAGTGGAAATGGTTTTTGCATCACAATGTTTGTTGCAAACAAAGCCAAAACTCATGCGCATCAATATTGAAGGCACGCTTGGTAAAGGTGTGGTTTCAAAAGATATTATTTTATACATCATTGCAAAAATTAGTGCAAGTGGTGCCACCGGATATTTTGTAGAATATGCAGGTTCTGCTATTCATGCATTATCTATGGAAGCGCGCATGACCATTTGTAATATGAGTATTGAAATGGGCGCAAGGGGTGGACTGATTGCACCTGATCAAACCACGTTTGATTATATGAAGGGGAGAACCTTTGCACCTGCTGGCGCAGCATGGGATGCAAAACTCGCTTATTGGCAAACTTTATATTCTGATGCAGATGCTGCATTTGATCTAGAACTTAACATTGACGCCTCAGATATTGAACCCATGATTACCTACGGTACCAATCCGGGTTTAGGTATTGGCGTTACTAAAAACGTACCTACTGCTGCAGATATGCAAGATGAGGGAGAGCAAAAAAACTTAGAAAAAGCACTACAATATATGGGGCTTAGGGCTGGTCAATCATTGATTGGTATGCCGGTGCAACACGTTTTTATTGGTAGTTGTACCAATTCAAGAATTGAAGATTTGCGACTAGTGGCTGCACTTGTAAAAGGCAAAACAAAAAATCCAGATGTACAAGTAATGATTGTGCCGGGTTCACAAAAAGTAGCCAAGCAAGTGATGCAAGAAGGGCTCGATCTTATTTTTAAAGAAGCTGGTTTTGAAATTAGACAAGCAGGATGTAGTGCATGCTTGGGTATGAACGAAGACAAAGTGCCTGCAGGCGAGTATTGTGTGAGTACCAGCAATAGAAATTTTGAAGGTAGGCAAGGTGCTGGCGCACGTACTTTATTAGCAAGTCCATTAACCGCTGCTGCTGCTGCATTAACCGGTGTTGTAACCGATGTGAGAACTTTATTATAAACGAGATTCATGAATAAGATTAATAAAATACATAGCCGCTTTGTTCCATTACAAGAAGAAAACGTAGATACGGATCAAATTATACCAGCGCGTTTTTTAAAGGCGACAACGCGTGATGGGTTTGGTAAAAATTTATTTAGAGATTGGCGTTATAACAACGACAATGAATTAGACCCAAAGCCGGGTTTTATTTTAAACAATGCTGCATATACGGGTGAGATACTTGTAGCAGGAAAAAATTTTGGTTGCGGTTCTTCACGTGAGCACGCAGCTTGGGCCATTAAAGATTATGGATTTACGGTGGTAGTGTCTAGTTTTTTTGCAGACATATTTAAAAACAACGCACTCAACAACGGTTTGTTACCTATCACGGTTTCGGAATCTTTTTTAGCATCCATTTTTGCATTGGAAAAAGATGCAACCCTTTCGGTTTGTTTGGAAGATCAAACCATTACCATTGATGCAACGGGTGCGGTTGAAACATTTGAAATCAATGCCTACAAAAAAACTTGTCTTTTAAATGGCTATGACGATATCGATTATTTATTAAGCAATAAAGTAGCCATAGAAAATTTTGAAAAAAATAGAAATTAATTAATTGAACAGTGTGTTATGAATAAAAAAATTGCTGTTATACCCGGAGATGGTATTGGACCTGAAGTAACTGCGCAAAGCATTAAAGTGCTTAATGCCATTGGTCAAAGGTTTGGTCATGTATTTAGTTACGAATATGCCCTCATGGGTGCTGATGCGATTGATAAAACGGGTAGTCCATTACCAGATGAAACGGTAACTACTTGCCTCGCTTCTGACGCGGTGCTGTTTGGCGCTATTGGGCATCCTAAATATGATAATGATCCTTCTGCAAAAGTGAGACCGGAGCAAGGACTTTTAAAACTTCGAAAAGATTTACAACTCTTTGCAAACATCAGACCTATTGATACCTATAAAGCACTATCGCATATGTCGCCTCTAAAAGCAAAGCAATTAGAAGGCATTGATTTTGTCATTTTTAGAGAATTAACAGGCGGTATTTATTTTGGAAAAAAAGAACTCGCCGCTGATGGACAATCGGCTAGTGATTTATGTAGTTATTCGGTAGCTGAAATAGAAAGAATTGCGCACCTCGCATTTAAATACGCGCAAAACCGACGAAAAAAATTAACCCTTGTAGATAAAGCCAATGTATTAGAAACCTCTAGGCTTTGGCGTAAAGTTGTGCAGGGCATGAGTGCAACATATCCGGACGTTACTGTCGATTATATGTTTGTTGACAATGCGGCCATGCAAATTATTTTGTACCCCGCTCAATTTGATGTAATACTTACCGAAAATTTATTTGGTGATATTATTAGTGATGAGGCAAGTGTGTTAAGCGGATCATTAGGTTTACTTCCGTCCGCATCGGTAGGGAATCAGGTGGCGCTTTTTGAACCCATTCATGGTTCTTATCCGCAGGCAGCAGGAAAAGATATTGCCAACCCGCTTGGTTCTATTTTATCGGCAGCCATGCTACTCGATCATTTACAACTGCACGAAGAAGCTGTAGTGGTTAGAAAGGCTGTTGACTGGACACTTTCTAATGGTTTTGTTTCAAAAGACATTGATCCTATTAATAATTATGCAACAACGGCTATAGGAGAAATTATTAGTGATTTTATTGAGAAAAAAAGAGACACCGAAAAAAATAATAATGATGGTGACAATAAATCAACCATTATTTAAATCAGCGCAAATAAAAAAATATGGCTTCATACTATAACGAAAATACAGTGCTGTTTTTAAACGGTGCGTTTGTAAAAGCGGCGGATGCAAAAATGGATTTTTATAGTCAGTCACTTCATTATGGCTATTCGGTGTTTGAAGGTATTCGTTCTTATAAAACAGAAGATGGTACCACAAAAATATTTAAAGCCACGGAGCATTTTGACCGTTTTAAAGTTTCGGCCGAGGCCATTAACCTTCCGTATACGTATAATACACAAGATTTAATAGCGCAAACCTATAAACTACTTGAATTAAATAATTTAGGTGACGCATATATTAGACCTGTGGTATACGCGCCGGCTAATATGTCGTTTACGCAAAACACCGAATCTTTTATTTTTATTCAGGCTTGGGAAATGGGTCCTTTTTTAGGAGACAAAAGAATTCGTGTAATGACTTCTTCATTTCAGCGCCCCAATCCAAAAGGTTTTAAAATCCATGCAAAAGCAGCAGGCCATTATGTAAACTCTATTATGGCCAGTCAGGAAGCAAAGGCTGCTGGATATGATGAGGCGCTACTTTTAGACATGCATGATCATGTGGCAGAAGCGCCCGGTGCCAATGTGTTTTTTGAAAAAGATGGTACGCTATATACACCAAGTTTAGGCAACATTTTACCAGGAATTACACGTGCTACTGTTTTAGAACTATGTGCCGCGCATGCTATTTCGGTGGTAGAAACTAGTTTTGGTATTGAAGACATCAAAGGTGCAGACGCCGCTTTCTTTTGTGGAACAGCAGCAGAAGTGATAGGTCTTGAATCGATAGACGATGTGCTTTTTACAAAAAACTGGGACGATACCGCAAGTAAAAAAATACAATCAGCGTACCAAAAATTAGTACGTACAAATTCATAATAATGGGAAACGAATTAAATAAGTATAGTAAAGTACTCACCCAAGATGTTACACAGCCAGCTGCGCAGGCCATGTATTACGGTATTGGATTAACAGATGACGATTTAGCAAAACCGCAAGTGGGCATTGCGAGTATGGGTTACGATGGTAATACTTGCAACATGCACTTAAATGATTTAGCGGCTGTTGTAAAAAAGGGCGTGTGGGATGCTAATATGGTAGGCCTCATTTTTAATACCATTGGCGTAAGTGATGGCATGAGTAATGGAACACCAGGCATGCGCTACTCTTTAGTGAGTAGAGATGTTATTGCAGATTCTATTGAAGCCATATGTGGTGCACAATATTATGATGGTATTATTGCAATTCCTGGTTGTGATAAAAATATGCCAGGCAGTTTAATTGCGATGGGTCGTTTAAATAGACCATCTATTATGGTGTATGGTGGTACTATTGCGCCAGGTCATTATAAAGGACAAGATTTAAATATTGTTTCTGCATTTGAAGCACTCGGTCAAAAATTAGCCGGCGAATTAGAAGAAGCAGATTTTAAAGGAATTATTCAACACGCATGTCCGGGTGCAGGTGCATGCGGTGGTATGTATACTGCTAATACCATGGCATCAGCTATTGAAGCGCTGGGCATGAGTCTTCCATATTCTTCTTCTAATCCAGCTTTAAGCCCCGAAAAAAAGCAGGAATGTGTAGACGCAGGAAAAGCCATTCTTCATTTGCTAGCAAATGATATTAAGCCTTCAGATATCATGACGCGTAAAGCATTTGAAAATGCTATTACCATTATTATGGTGCTTGGTGGTAGTACCAACGCAGTGCTACATATGATTGCCATGGCAAAAAGTGTGGGTGTGGAAGTAACGCAGGACGATTTTCAAACCATTAGTGATAAAGTGCCAGTACTAGCCGATTTTAAACCGAGCGGAAAATATTTGATGCAAGATTTACATCAGTACGGTGGTGTACCTGCTGTGATGAAATATTTATTACAACAAGGTTTGTTGCATGGTGATTGTTTAACGGTTACTGGAAAAACAATCGCCGAAAATTTAGTAGCTGTTCCTGATTTAGATTTTGACCAACAAAAAATAATCAAACCACTTTCACATCCCATTAAACAAACAGGACACTTACAAATTTTATACGGCAATTTAGCAACAGGTGGTTCTGTTGCAAAAATTAGTGGCAAAGAAGGTGAACTCTTTGAAGGACCAGCGCGTGTATTTGATGGTGAAGAGGAATTAATTGCAGGTATTCATTCGGGCCGCATAAAAGCTGGAGATGTAGTAGTGATAAGACAAGTAGGCCCAAGGGGTGCACCAGGCATGCCTGAGATGTTAAAACCAACCTCTGCTATTATTGGCGCAGGTCTTGGTAAATCGGTGGCGCTCATTACGGATGGCCGTTTTAGTGGTGGTACGCATGGATTTGTGGTAGGGCATATTACACCGGAAGCTTTTGTAGGTGGATTGATTGCATTTGTAGAAGATAATGATGTTATCGAATTAAATGTGGCTACTAAAAAAATGACATTAAAAGTAGATGATGATATCATCGCTGCAAGACGCGCAAAATGGGTGGCACCCAAATTAAATGTTACAAAGGGTTTGTTGTTTAAATATGCGCAGTGTGTAAAAGACGCCTCGCAGGGTTGTGTAACAGATGAACTTTAAAAACTAAAATGATGCAAGCAGAATTAACAAAACCATCTTTAGCTACACCTGAACATCCTATAGAAATATCAGGATCACAGGCCGTACTCGAAGCATTTATTGCAGAAGGGGTGGATACAATTTTTGGTTATCCAGGTGGTGCCATCATGCCTATTTATGATGCACTCTATGATTACCATGACAGGCTCAAGCATATTTTAGTGCGCCACGAGCAAGGCGGAATTCATGCAGGCCAAGGCTATGCGAGAAGCAGCGGCAGAACAGGTGTGGTATTTGCTACATCGGGGCCTGGTGCTACTAATTTAGTAACGGGTTTAGCTGATGCACTTATTGATAGTACGCCACTTGTTTGTATAACGGGTCAAGTGTTTGCGCACTTATTAGGTACCGATGCATTTCAAGAAACGGATATTATAAATATTACAACGCCTGTTACTAAATGGAATTATCAAGTAACAGACGCCACAGAAATTCCACAGGTTTTAGCAAAAGCATTTTTTATAGCGAGCACTGGTAGACCAGGTCCTGTGCTCATAGATATTGCAAAAAATGCACAGCTACAAAAATTTAGTTATACCGGCTATACAAAATGTGATCATATCCGAAGTTATAGACCCAAGCCCATTGTGCGAAAGTCATACATAGAAGAGGCTGCTGCACTAATTAATGAAGCCAAAAAGCCATTTGTAATTTTTGGACAAGGCGTTATTTTAGGAAGGGCTGAAGCAGAATTTAAAGCCTTTATAGAAAAAGCTGGACTCCCTGCAGCATGGACCATACTTGGTTTAAGTGCACTACCTACTAGTCATCCGCAAAATGTGGGTATGCTTGGTATGCATGGTAATTATGGCCCCAATGTATTAACCAACGAGTGCGATGTGTTAATTGCAGTGGGTATGCGCTTTGATGACCGCGTTACCGGAAGGCTTGATAAATATGCAAAGCAGGCCAAACTCATTCACCTCGATATTGATCCTGCCGAAATTGATAAGAATGTAAAATCTACAGTGCCTGTTTGGGGCGATTGTAAAGAAACACTTCCATTATTAACTGCGCTGGTTCATGAAAAAAAGCACACCGATTGGCTCAATACATTTCATGGTTATACCAAACAAGAAAAGGAAATTGTAATTGATCAGGAGCTTCATCCTACTAGTGGTGAAATTACCATGGGCGAAGTAGTAGAAGCGCTCAATGAACTCACAAATGGTAATGCCATTATTGTAACCGATGTTGGACAACATCAGATGGTGGCTTGTAGGTATGCAAAATTCAATGAATCAAAAAGTAATATTACTTCGGGAGGCCTTGGTACCATGGGCTTTGCACTTCCAGCGGCTATTGGCGCCAAATTTGGTGCGCCGCACCGTGAAGTAGTAGCTATTATTGGTGATGGTGGATTTCAAATGACACTCCAAGAACTAGGTACCATTATGCAGGCGCAGGTATCTGTTAAAATGCTCATTTTAAACAATCGTTTTTTAGGCATGGTACGTCAGTGGCAGCAACTCTTTCATGACAAGCGTTATTCATTTGTAGATATACAAAGTCCCGATTATGTGCAGCTCGTAAAAGCGTATGGCATCGAAGGCAATAGCGTGGATGATCGTGTACATTTAAAAGAGGCACTTCAACAAATGCTCGACTCAAAAGAATCTTACTTATTAGAAGTAATGGTGGGTAAAGAAGACAATGTATTTCCAATGGTGCCACAAGGTTGTAGTGTATCAGAAATCAGGTTAAAATAATAATTATGAAACAGGAATATACCATCACCGTTTACACCGAAAACCAAGTGGGTTTATTAAACCGCATCGCTATTATTTTTTCTCGTCGGAAAATTAATATCGAAAGTTTAAATGTTTCTCCTTCCGAAGCAGAAGGTATTCACCGTTTCACCATTGTAATTAATGAGTTTGAAGAAGTGGTTCGCAAACTGTGTAGACAAATTGAACGTCAGGTTGAAGTGCTTAAAGCATACTTTAATACCGGTGACGAAATTGTGTGGCAGGAGCTCGCACTCTATAAAGTACCTACCGATGAAGTAGCTGAAAAATTACAAGTAGAAAGGCTGCTTCGCGAGTTTGGTGCCCGTGCAGTAGTGATACGAAAAGACTATACCATTTTTGAAACAACGGGTCACCGTGAAGAAACAGATAAGTTATTAGCTG
>JBEGUD010000048.1:0-6993 GCA_041179065.1 Bacteroidota bacterium
TATTTCGTTTGGACTTGCGACCAATAAGTTGGTTGCAAAAATTGCCACCGATGAAGCAAAGCCCAATGGTTATTTATTTGTAACGCCTGGAAAAGAAAAAGAATTTTTAGCGCCACTACCCGTCGAAAAACTTGGTGGCGTTGGTAAAAAATCGCATCAAACCCTTTTAGGGCTTGGCATTTATACCATTGGCGATATTTTAAAGTATGATGCTGGGCTATTGGAAAAAGCCCTTGGTAAATGGGGTACGCAACTGGTGCGTCAAGCAAATGGTTTAAGCGATTCGGCGGTATCGCCACACCGCGAATCAAAATCTATTTCTGCTGAAAATACTTTTGAAGAAAATACTGCAGATATAAATATTTTATTGGCACAGCTAGTAGGACAGGCCGAGCGTGTAGCCTACGAACTTAGGCAAGAAAAAAAATACGCCACTTGTGTAGCCATCAAATTTAGAAATGCAAATTTTGAAACGAGTACCCGGCAAATTACCATTCCAGCTACTATTGCAGATAGTGATATTATAAAAGCAGCCACCGATTTGTTTACCAAACTCTATGTACCAGGTACGCTTGTAAGGTTATTGGGCGTGCGTTTGTCAGGCCTCACAGACACCGGTGCGCAAACCAATTTGTTTGATAATAAAATAGAGCAACATGCGCTCTACGAAGCCATCGATGCTGTAAAAAATAAATTTGGTAAATCTGTGTTACGCAAGGCGCGCACCATTAAAAAGCCCGAATAATATTAGCTGTCCCATTTACGAAGCTGCTGCAGTAGTGCACGTAAATCTTTAGGGATCGGCGCTTCAAAATTAAATGTTTCGGTTCCTAAAGTAAAGGTTAAGGTATGTGCGTGCAATGCTAGTCTAGAAAGTATGGGCCTTTCTTCATCTTCGGCTTTCGAGAGTTTGAATTTCTTTTTTAATGACGACAATAAAATAGGTTCGTTGTTGCCATATAAAGGATCACAAGCAATAGGGCTTCCAATATGTTGCATGTGTACCCGAATTTGATGCGTTTTACCCGTATGAATTTGTAAGGAAAGCCATGCATACTTTTTAAATCTTTCCACTACTTTATAATCCGTTAAAGCGGGTTTACCTTTTACGTGGGTAACCATTTTTCCATTTTTGCCCGGATGCTCCATAATAGATGCATCTACACTGCCTTCGTCATTTACCGGATTGCCAAGTACAAGACCCACATAATGTTTTTCTACATCCCTTCCTTCAAATAAAACAGACAGTGCTTGGTGCGCTTCTTCGGTTTTAGCAAACACAATAACACCACTCGTGTCTTTGTCGAGACGGTGCACGGTAAAAATATTTCCAAACTGTTGTCTAAGTATTTCTTTTACAGAAATGTCAATACCAAACCTATCCGGAATACTTAATAGTCCAGATGGTTTGTCTATTACAATAAATGCGTCGTTTTCAAATAATACAGATAAGCGCATCGTAGAATTTTTCTAAAATAAAATAAGGTAAAAATTATGCTTCTTCTTCTTTTGATTTACGAACAAATGATTTGTTCATAAACTTAAGTAGGCGCACTTCTTTTTCTTGTAAGAAACGGTACTTACCGCGGTCTACATTCTTTTTAGTAAGATTGGCAAACATAACACGGTCAAGACCTCTAACGTCGTATCCTAAATGTTCAAATATGCGGCGCACAATTCTGTTACGGCCACTATGAATTTCAATGCCTACTACATTTTTATCTTTCGCGTTGGCATAGCCACAAGCGTCGGCTGCCACAAACCCATCTTCTAGTGTAACACCTGCTAATACTGCTTCTAAGTCTTTTTTAGCAACAGGTCTATCAAGTGTAACCTCGTATATTTTTTTAATTTCAAAAGAAGGGTGCGTTAATTTTTGTGCTAGTTCACCATCATTGGTTAATAACAAAACGCCCGTTGTGTTTCGGTCCAAACGACCCACCGGATATACTCTTTCTGGTGTAGCACCTTTAATGATATCCAGCACTGTTTTACGCCCTTCAGGATCGTTTGCAGTAGTAATATAATCTTTGGGTTTATTGAGTAAAATGTAAACGGCATTTTTTTGTAGGTATACCTGCTTGCCTTTTACAATTATTTTATCGGTTTGTGCTACTTTAAAACCAGGTTCAAATATTTTATCGCCATTCACGACTACTTTACCACCTTTCACAAGTTCTGCGGCTTCTCTGCGGCCACATACACCTGCATGTGCAATAAATTTATTGAGTGGCATTTGCTCGGCGGTTTTTAACGCAATAGGAGCGGGCATGCCTGCTACTGGAGTCGCTTGAAATTCTTTACCACGAGATGTTTTAGCCGGTGTAATGGGTCTTGCAGATCCTGTAGGTCTTGCGCCAGCTTCAGTTGGTCTTGCAGCACCTGCGCGTGGTGCGCGTTCATCTCTATCAGTAGGGGCGCCTTTGCGCGCGCCAGGCCTTGTCGATTTTTTTAACGGCTCTGTTACAAGTCCGCGCATTTTATCTTTTTTACGTTGGCGCATTTCTTCGCCAGCGGCTCTCGCATCTTGTTTGATTTTTTTCTTCTCTTGTCGGAAGGCTTCTTTTACTGCGCTACCTTTTTTCTGGTTCGCAAATTTGCTGAAGTTGTCGGTTCTTTTTTGCATAGAATTGTTTTGCTGTTTTTCAACAGGATGTTTGGTAATTATTTACCCTTATTGGCTAGTTGACCACAAGCCGCGTCGATGTCTTTACCCCTGCTTCTTCTGAGGCGAGCGTTTACGCGGTTGGCATCTAGGTAATTCATAAAATCTTCGATGCCGTCTTCGTCTGGCTTGGTCATGTGAAACGAATCGATAGGATTGTATTCGATAATGTTTACAAGGTCAGCAGGCACTTGACGGAATAATTTTACAAGTTCTTCTGCATCTTTTTGAGAATCATTAAAATTCTTAAATAAAATGTATTCGAACGTAATTTCGTTACCGGTTTGCTTATAAAAATAATTCATGGCATCCACCAAAACCTTGATGTTATTGGTTTCGTTGATAGGCATGATTTCATTTCTTTTTTTATCATTGGCAGCGTGTAATGATAAGGCCAATTTAAAACGCACTTTATCATCACCTAGTTTTCTAATTTGTTTAGAAACACCAGCTGTTGATACAGTAATTCTGCGTGGGCTCATAAAGAGGCCGTCCTCCGCAGAAATGCGCTCTATGGCTTTTAGCACGTTGTCGTAGTTGAGCAGGGGTTCGCCCATACCCATAAAAACAATATTGCTTAATTTCTTTTCAAAAATCCTTTCGCTCTCTTTATTCAATAATACGACTTGATCATAAATTTCGTCGTAGGTTAAATTTCTTTTGCGGTCCATGGTGCCAGTAGCGCAAAACTTGCAACTTAAACTGCAACCAATTTGAGAAGATACGCAGGCTGTTTTTCTTTCTTCGGTAGGAATTAAAACGCCTTCTATAAAATGCTTGTCAAATGTTTTAAATCTAGATTTTACAGTACCATCTTCGCTAACCTGTGTTTTATCGATGGTTAAAGCGGGTAAAATAAATGTTTCGTTTAATTTGGCACGCAGCTCTTTGCTTAAGTTGGTCATGTCATCAAAAGAGTGCGCATGCTTTTGCCAAAGCCATTCGTGTACCTGTTGAATTCTAAATTTTTTCTCGCCCAGCCCCTCAAAATACTCCGTTAGCTCGCCTAGGCTTAAATGCCTAATATTTGGTAAATCCGTGTTCATAACTGCAAAGATACCTTTAAAGCCCCTAAAAAGCCCGTTTTAAAGGGGCTTACAATACTTAATTGCCCATTTTTAAGGCAAAAAGCATAAAATTAACATGGTTTGAAGCAACAATTTGCGGTCTAGATGGTTATATTTGACTACAACTTTAACCAACACCTATGAAAAAGATCCTTTTATTAAGCACATTATTACTCGGCGTTTTTATATCTATTCAGGCCCAAGACAGCACACTTACGCAATTAACAGGTAAGTTTAAATTTGCCGAAGGTAGTCCTGTTCAGGAGGTTGTTATCACCGCAGACAATGGAACACTTGTTGCTGCTTCTGCGATGGGTTCAGTTGTGCTTCAAAAAACAGGTGAAGACCAGTATTTTATTGCTGATTATCAGGCACCAGTTATATTCAAGAGAGATAGCAATAAAAAAGTGATTGGACTTTCTATTAGCGTAAGTGGTATGGTACTAGAGGCCGTAAAAGTAGAAGCTGTTTCTTTTGTAGATGAAAAAATCTACTACTTCACGCGTTAATTGGCACATTTTTTTTCTTAAGTCACACTTAAAATAAATACGTAAGCAGGGCTTCTCTGCTAATGGTTTCTTGCGTGCCTGTTGTTAGATTTTTAACAACACATGTGCCTGCTGCAACTTCTGCTTCACCAATAATAACTACGTAGCCAATATTCTTTTTTTCGGCGTATTTAAACTGCTTGTCAAATTTGACATGTTCATGAAAAATTTCGGCAGCAATGCCTCTATTTCTTAGTTCTTGTAATAGTAAAAAAGCACTTGCGCTTTCGTTGGCACCGGTATTAAAAAATAATACTTTGGTGCTGCTCTGAATGGTGTCCGGAAAAGCGTTTAATTCTTCTAGTACATCGTAAATACGGTCTACCCCAAAACTAATACCAACACCCGGGATATCCTTGACACCAAAGAGTCCTGTCAAATCGTTGTAGCGTCCGCCACCGCCAATACTCCCCATGCTAACACCTACTGCTTTTACTTCAAAAATAATACCGGTGTAATAATTGAGTCCGCGCGCTAATGTAAAATCGGCCACCAAATTAACGTTTGGAAAAGCCCTAAAATGTTCAAGTAAAGTATTGATTTCTTGGAGCCCTTCTTTGCCCTCAGTTATTTCGCCAATAAGCGCCGTCAACTGATTTATTTTTTCGTTGTTAGAGCCCGTTATTTGTAAATATTTTTCGATGATCGCCACTTGATTTGCGTCAAGACCACGTCCGCTCAATTCTTCTTTTACTTTTTCAATGCCAATTTTATCCAGCTTATCAATTGCAACCGTAATGTCAATCATTTTGTCTGCGCCACCACATAGCGCGGATAGTGCCACTAAAATTTTTCGGCTATTGATTCTGATTTCTACCGGAAGTTTTAGTTTTTCAAATACCGATGCATAGATATGTGTGAGTTCTAATTCATTTAATAAACTGCTGCTACCAACTACATCGGCGTCGCACTGGTAAAACTCACGATATCTTCCTTTTTGTGGACGATCGGCTCTCCAAACCGGTTGCATTTGATAACGCTTAAACGGCATGGTTAACTGTGCGTGGTTCATGGCCACATAACGTGCAAATGGAATGGTTAAATCGTAACGAAGCGCTCTTTCGGTGAGGTCTTTGGTACTCTTTCCGGCTAATACTTTATCAAAAGCAGCAGTTGCGGCTTCGTGTTTAGCCGGGTTGTCCAGTCCGTTATTTAAAATCTTGAAAATAAGTTTGTCGCCCTCTTCGCCATATTTGCCCATTAAAGTTTCCAAATTTTCCATAGCAGGCGTCTCAAGTGGTTGAAAACCATAGAGTTCGAACACTTTTTGGATGGTTTGTAGGATATAATTACGTTTATGAACAACAGCAGCACTAAAATCTCGGGTACCTTGGGGTAGGGAAGGTTTGCTCATAAAATGGAATGGTTAAGGCTTCAAAGATACTCAATCTTGTAATTTGGCCTTCAAATAGTGGTTGGTTCAAACGTAATCTTACCCTATCTAATTATAAATCAGCCTATTTATTCAAAATTGAGGCTAGAAATAGAGGGGCTAAATAAAATAATTAAGTAAATTGCTCATCCCATTAAAAACTTATTGTTAAATGGATAACGATTTTAGGTCTAGAAACGAGAAAAGTTATATTTTGATGCGAAGAATCTATGATTTTTCGATGTCATTGTTAATTTTAGGTATGGCTGTGGTGATGTTTTTAGGAGCAAAACTTGGCATCGTGCAACTCATAGATGTAGACCCTTTATTTAGGTATCTATTTGGAAGTGTTTGTTTATTGTATGGTGGGTTTAGATTGTATAGAGGCATCTATCCAAACTACTAGCCTAAAAATAGTGTGTATGAAAAAGAAGTGGCATCATTGGGCAGTTGTAACCGTTGTTTTTTTTACAATGGCTTGCAATGATAAAAACACAAAAATAACGTCGGAAGATTCTCCTACTGCAGGTACTATACATATCAGCGTAGATGAGAGTTTTAAGCCGGTGATGGAGCAGCAAATTAAAATCCACCATTCGTCTTTTCCGAATACAAAAATTGAAGTCTCTTACAAATCGGAAGCGGATTGTTTTAGAGACTTACAACAAGATAGCACCCGAATGGTGATTGTAGCTAGAGGGCTCAATAAACAGGAGGATACGTTCTTTGAAAATCAATTGTCTTACCCCGTTCAATATGGCGAACTCGCTTATGATGCAGTTGCAATTATTTATAACAGGGCAGGAAAAGACAGTGTATTCAACGTTGAAAAGCTACGTAAAATTTTAAGTGGCCAAACGGCTACCACGGTTGTTATGGATGGAAATTCTGCAACCAGTACCGTTAGGTATTTACGCGATACTATTTTACATGGAGCCCCATTTGGATCCAATGTAGTAGCCGCAAAAAATAGCGAAGATGTTTTAGCAAAAGTAGCTGAAAGAGCTGATGCTATTGGCTTTGTAGGACTTAGCTGGATTGGTGATTCCTACAATGCAACGCAACTTGAATACCTTAAAAAAGTAAATCTAGGCCTTGTTGAATGTACCAAGTGTGAAGAAAAAGGCTTGTATGCTAGACCTTCACAGGCAACGATTTCGAGAGGTCAATATGCATTATCAAGACCGGTGTATTATATCTTAAAAGAAAATGCAACTGGGCTTGGGACAGGGTTTATGAATTTTATGAGTATGGAAAGAGGACAATTGATTTTTAGGCGCGCAAGTTTGGTCCCAGCAAAAATGGGATTTAGCAGGCGCACTGGAACGATAAAAAACGCAG
>JBEGUD010000049.1:0-5499 GCA_041179065.1 Bacteroidota bacterium
GCATATGTAGCAGATTCTATGAGCACGCTAAAGCGGAATCATTTTTTAAAAGTAGGCCTTGGAAATCTAAATACCATCATTGCAGAAGCTGGATTTAATATAGGAGATGGTATAAAAAACAACACTTACATAGGTGGTGGTATTAAAAAAATGAAAGGTCCTTTATTTGCCCAAGAATTTACCGATGTCAATTTCTCCATCAATAGCGCCCATCAAATAGGGGAAGCCCATGACTTGAGTGTTAAGTTTACAACAGGCTCTACCACACGCTATGCATATGGGTTTAAGCCTGCTAGTATTCCGTATACCAAAGACAATATTTTAAACAAATATAACAGCGCAGGGATTACGGTGCACCTTGCCAATAAAACAGAAGCGTTTTTTGGCATCCATTATACACCCACTATATCATTTGACTATTTACAATCGGGTGTAGATGAAAGAGAATTCGAAACCAGTATAGCAGCGCCTGTTTCAAAAAATTTAGGTACCGATTTTAAAATTTCAGTACAACCTACTGCTAGTTTTTCAAATACCGTTTTGCCAACAATTCCTAATAACCTAACCATTGTCAACAATTTGTTTTCAATGCCAAGTACTTTTAGTTGGATAACCAATAAGTTCCAGGTTCATTTAGGTGCTGCACCCACTATCAATAATGGCACCTATGCGGTATTACCACAAGTAACGGGTGTAGCCATACTGCCAAATAATGGATTACGAATAGAACTTGGTTGGGCAGGTCATTTTGAAAAAAATAATTTGCGTTCTTTGGCTGCTTTTAATCCTTGGGTTCGCATTCCTAACAACCTATCTAATACCAAAATCACAGAACAGTTTTTAGGCGTTAAACTTCCAGTGGGGGATCATTTTACATATGGCGCCACCTTGTCATTATTAGAATATGAAAATCAAGCGCTATTTACCAATGCATTTACGGATGGTAGATTGTTTAATGTTTTTTTTGAACCAAGCATGCGTGCGGTTCAATTACAGGCCAATGTTAGTTACACCCTTCAAGAAAAATTAAATGTATTAGGAGGGATCACCTATAAAAAGTTTTCTGGTTTGAAGGTTCAAAATGAAGCATGGGGATTACTCCCACTTGAACTAAATGGATCTTTGCATTGGAAGTTCTCTAATAAACTTTCATTTACATCCACGCTTTATGCATGGGATGGGGCACAAGCCATGGATGCGCAAATGGCCACTAAAAAACTACCTGCCGCCGCCGACTTTTCGTTGGGTGCCACATTTACGGTTGTAAAATCTGCTAAATTTTGGTTGCAGCTAAACAATATACTTGATAATAGGTACCAGCGTTGGAACCAATATGAAGTTTTTGGCCGAAATGTTGTGGCGGGATTTGTATATTCGTTCTCTGGAAAATAGTAGGCGCATGTTAGATCATATATACCCTTTTTTACTGGTTCATAAAAAGCTACAGTTGGCTGGCATTGGTACACTTGAAATGGTGCCTGTTTCTGCTGCTATTGAGCCAGGTGGGTTACATATTTCTGCGCCTTACGAGAAAATCAATTTTTTACCTGGTCAAGTAGCTACCAGTTCATCATTTATTGCTTGGGTTGCAGCACTCGATCATATTGATATGGAAACGGCTTCATCAACAACGCATGTAGCGGTCCAAGAATTGGCTGCTAGCATACAATTACAGCAGCCGGTCCTTATTGCTGGTGTGGGTAATTTTTGTAAAGAGGGCCTTGGTATTTCATTTACGGCACATGAGCCTTTGTATACCGTTCAGGAAGCGCTTCCGCTACCAACTGGTTTGCAGTGGTCATTTAAAAAAGGTTTATTGTATAAAGCACAGCCATTATCTGTTATGGATACTTATTGGTGGGTTGCTGCCATTTTACTGGCATTAGCTGGTGCTGCTGCCACCATCAATTATTATTTGAATATTAACGATCAATTTTAATTCGCCGTTTAATGGCATCTACCATTCATTACCAAGCTTGTCCTATTTGTGCATCTGAATTAATTGGCAAAATCTATGTTGCCAAAGACTATACCGTTTCAGGTGAATTATTTGAAGTATGGCGGTGCAATAGTTGTTCCGGTGGTTTTACACAAGATGTGCCAGATGCTAGTACCATTGGGCCTTATTACGCTGCAGAATCTTATATTTCACACACAGACAGTAATAAAGGGTTTATTAATTCGGTGTATCATAAAGTAAGAAGCTACGCGCTGCTAACAAAGAAAAATTTAGTGACTAAACTCGTTGGTAAAAACACGGGTGCATTACTTGATATTGGCGCAGGAACCGGTGCTTTTGTAAATACGATGCAATCTGGTGGGTGGCAGGTAACAGGCCTTGAGCCAGATGCAACGGCGGCAAAACAAGCGCTGCTTAAATATAATATTCAGTTACAGGCGGCAGATAATATTTATACATTAGATGCTACTCAATTTGACGCCATTACCATGTGGCATGTGTTAGAGCATGTGCACGATTTGCATGGTTATTTTAAGCGTTTTTCGGAGGTATTAAAAACAGACGGCTTACTTGTAATTGCCGTTCCTAATTATACCAGCACCGATGCTACGATATATGGAAAAAATTGGGCGGCACTAGATACGCCTAGGCATTTGTATCATTTTTCTCCAGCAAGTATGGAATTACTTGCAGACACACATGGCTTTAGCCTTGTTGCAAAAAAGGCTATGTGGTTTGATGCATTTTATGTAGCCATGTTAACAGAGCAGCATAACGGTGGCAGCTTAATAAAAGCAATACTAGTGGGGCTTTGGTCTAATATAACAGCACTATTGGACGTCAACAAATGCAGTTCTGTGATTTATGCGTTTAAGAAGAAGTAATGGGTTATTAGAACCTATTATTGCAAAGTTACTTTATAAATAGCAGGCCAATTTTTACCAGTGATATAGGCTGCCTTTGAAACACTATCATACGCAATCCCATTTAATACATTTGTTTCTGTGGTAATGGGTTGGTTTGTTTTTTGCAAAATATTTGTAAAGTCAAATTGCTTTTCTACTTGTCCTGATGCAGGGTTGATGGCTATTATTTTATTTTCACCCCATACATTGGCGTAAATTTTTCCATCTATCATTTCTAGCTCATTGAGTGAGGCGATATAACCATTGTTATCATATACGCCCAAGGTTTTTTCGATCGCTAGGGTAGATGGGTTTACAAAATATAAATTACTACTTCCCGTACTTATGATAAGTTGGTTATTGAAATGGGTAATGCCCCAGCCTTCATAATTCCAATTTAATTCCTTTTCTTTTTTAAAGGTATTGACATCATACACAAATACTTTGTGGTTTTGCCATGTAAGTTGATAGACTTTGTTGTTGTATATAGTAATGCCTTCGCCAAATAAAGTATCCGCAATGGATAATGTTTGTAATGCTTTTCCGGTGGCAAGCTCTGTTTTAAAAAGCTTGCTTTGGTTTGTTAGGCCGGTTCCTTCATAAAGGGTATTGTTGTGCCAAATAAGACCTTGGGTAAAGGAACTGGTATTGTGTGGATAAACCGCTACAATATTATAAGTGCCATTGATAGGGGCTTGTATCGCTACTGCCGGTGACGCTTCGCCTGCATCGGTATCTTGATTGGATTGACATCCAAAAAGGGTAGTAGCGGCAAGTAAAAAGTATACAAGATTTATTTTCATGACAGCCTAGGGTTTATTAAACATTAAATCTGAAATGCATAATATCGCCATCCTTAACAAGATATTCCTTTCCTTCAATTCTTAATTTACCATTGTCTCTACAAGCAGCCTCACTGCCTAATTGTACAAAGTCTTCGTAGGCAATCACTTCGGCTTTGATAAATCCTTTTTCAAAATCAGTGTGGATGACACTGGCAGCCTGTGGTGCTTTCCAACCTTTTAAAATGGTCCAGGCTCTCACTTCTTGAACACCTGCCGTAAAATAGGTATCTAGGTTTAATAATTTATACGCAGATCTAATTAAACGGTTAAGTGCTGGCTCTGTCATTTTATATTCTTCCATGAACATTTGCTTATCATCAGCTGATTCTAATTCTGCAATTTGAGCTTCAATATTATTGCACATGACAATGACCTGTGCGCCTTCCGAAGCAACAGCAGCGGTAAGCATTTCAGAATATTTATTGCCAGTATGCATGCTGGCCTCATCTACGTTGGCAACGTATAAAACGGGCTTATCGGTGAGTAAAAACAAGTCGGCAACGGCTACTTTATCTTCTTTAGATAAACCCAAAGAGAAAATGCTTTTACCCGTTTCTAAATGATTTTTACAACGCGTTAAAATTTCAAACTCTGCTTTAGCCTTTGTATCGGAACCTACACGCGCCATTTTTTCTACGCGTTGCATTTTCTTTTCTACACTTTCTAAATCTTTTAATTGAAGTTCGGTATCAATAATTTCTTTGTCGCTTACTGGATTGATAGCACCTTCTTCTCTTAAAACGTTTTCGTCTTCGAAACAACGGATAACGTGTATGATGGCATCTACTTCTCTAATATTTCCTAAAAATTTATTACCCAGTCCTTCACCTTTACTGGCTCCTTTTACAAGGCCGGCGATATCAACAATTTCCATTTGAGTTGGAACAATGCGGTCTGGAATTACAAGTTCTGCTAACTTGCTTAAACGCTCATCTGGAACGTCTACAAGGCCAACATTGGGCTCAATGGTACAGAAACGGTAATTGCTAGCCTGGGCTTTAGCACTAATACTTACCGCATTAAATAATGTTGATTTTCCTACGTTGGGTAACCCTACGATGCCTGCCTTTAAAGCCATAATTAAAACCTTTTTAAGTAAGGTGCAAATATAGCTCCAATATTTTTTATATTCACCCCATAAATTAACCCCGATGGCACTAAATATTGTATGGATCGCCTTTTTTATTGTGGCTTTTGTGATTGCCCTTTACAAGTTCTTGTTTTTACACGACACCGAAGTGTTTAAAACCCTTGTAGATGGCATGTTTGATAGTGCTAAGGGCTCAGTAATAGATGTAGCTTTCCCATTAGCGGGTACCATGGTTTTCTTTTTGGGCCTCATGAATATCGCAGAGCGTGCGGGTGCCATTAATTGGATTGCTAGGCTCTTAAATCCATTTATGAAAAGGTTGTTTCCTGAAGTACCTGAAAAGCACCCTGCCATGGGACAAATGGTGATGAATTTTAGTGCCAATATGCTAGGGCTTGACAATGCGGCAACGCCTTTTGGTTTAAAGGCCATGGAAAGTTTACAGTCTATTAATCCGGATAAAGAAAAAGCCACCAATGCACAAATCATGTTTTTGGTACTACATACGAGTGGCCTTACTTTAATTCCACTTACGATCATTTCTTACCGTTTAGCAGCAGGCTCTACAGAGGCTGCCAGTGTGTTTATACCCTGTGTACTAGCTACGATATGTACGACACTTGCTTCTATATTTATAGTGGGGATCAAGCAAAAATTAAAGTGGGACAAAGTACTTTTAACCTGGTTGTTGGGGCTTGT
>JBEGUD010000050.1:0-10881 GCA_041179065.1 Bacteroidota bacterium
AAATGATGAATTGTAATTGAATGTTCTAAAGTTAGCACCTGCAAAACCACTTGCCTTAAAGAAATTGGCAACAACAGGTGTTTTAAAATCTGCACGTACTTCCGAGTTGCTTTCAAAAAGTGATCTTCTGTCTTCTCTATAATCACCTTTGTTTTCTTCTCTACCATAAGGGTGAGCAGAAAAAGGCATTTTTTCATTTCTCAATACATCATAGGTAGTAACAGAAGTTCTAGCAAATAAATCCACAAAAGGATTCACCTTATATTTTAAGCTAGTGTAAGCATAAATATCATTTTTGTAATGACCTCTAGTCCACTCATAACTCATGAAGTAAGGGTTGTGGTATCTTTGATATTCAGCATAAATACTCTGAACACCTTCTTTACCTGGCTGCCAGTAATTACGCATGTCATCAATGTTCCAATCTGCACCACCCCAAATCGTAATATTGTAAATTACAGAGTTAGGACCATAGTCTACATCCGGAAAATTATCAGAAAATTGTTTGTTGTAGTTAATATTCGCATCTAATGTTAATTTAGAATTGAAACGTAAGGTAGAAGCTAAATTAATATTAGTTGTATTTAAACCCGTGTTAGGGATAATACCTTTATTATAAGTATTACCTACAGAAAAACGTAAATCAGCTTTTTCGGTAGAAGAAGCAACAGCAATATTGGTTGTGTTTAACACACCAGCTTCAATAAAACGCTTTAAGTTGTCTTTACCACGTGCAACCCATGGTGTACCAGAACGCTTTCCAGTAACTGGATCTACAGGGCTATCGTATTGAGGAATTAATTGACCCTCAAATTTAGGTCCCCAAACATCATAGTCTGCGTCGTTGGTTCCACCACCTAAACCATCACCAAACGCATAACGGCCGTGATCACCAGGACCATATTCGTCCTGTGTTTTAGGTAAAGCAATAAATCCTTTTTGAACCTGAGTAGAACTATTAAATTCTACAGAGAATCCTCTTTTATCTTTTGTTCCTTTTTTAGTATTGATGATAATCGCACCATTTTGACCTCTATAACCATATAATGCAGAGGCAACAGGTCCTTTTAATACGTTGTAAGACTCAATATCATCTGGGCTAATGTTCCAAGTATCTGAATTGATAGGCACACCATCTACCACTATTAAGTTAACACGACCACCACGTAATACAAGGTTTGGCGCTCTTAATAATTCTTGGTTAATACCAACCGTTAAACCAGCTACCTTACCAATCAATCCATTAATAGGGTTCACTTCTCTAGCTTTCACTAAATCAGAACCTTTAATATCTTGTGTAGAATAACCTAGTTTTCTTTTTTCTTTTTTAACACCAAGGGCTGTTACCACAACATCTTCTAAACTTTCGCTTGCTGCTAATAAAGTAATGTCTTGTGTTGCACCATTAACTGTAACACTAAAATTTTGGTATCCAACTGATACGACAACAAGTTTAGTGCCCTTATCTGCCTTAATGGTATAAGTACCATTAGCAGCAGAAATAGCATTTAGTTTGCCAGCAGTAATAGTAGCACCTTCAATAGCTTTTTGAGTTACTGCATCTGTGATTTTACCAGACACAGTGAGGGTTTGAGCGTTTGACTGAAATGCTAGACACAAAAATGTGCAAGCTAAAATCAGTAAACGAACGGGGGTTCTTTTTGATTGCTTCATAAACAGGGTTTTAGTTTTCTTTTCGAATACCAAAACTACCTTTGCTATGTGAAGGCATTGTTAACGAAAGGTTATGCTAATGTGATGTATTGCTAATGAGATGTATTGCTAATATTTGTTTACAATTTGGTAATACAAGTTTACATAGTTGTAAAAAAAGGGGAGTATCTTTCTAATCAAATTTTAATAAATAGTTATATCTCATGTCCACATCCAGATATGCTTTTTTTGATAACACAACCATGTTATTAAAATTAGAGCAAACAGAAATACCGGCGCTTCAAGATTTTGAAATATTAGTTCGAGTAGCCTACACTACTTTATGTAAATCTGATATACTAACCTACACCGGCAAAAGAAAAGAAAAAAATCCAACCATTTTAGGACATGAAATTTGTGGTACTATTGTTGCCTTTGGCAATAAGGTCCCACAAATAGATTGTAGAAATAATAACATTGCAGTTGGCGATTTAGTTACCTGGGCAATTTATGCGAGCGATCCTTCAGAAGCCATGTCTTTAAAAGGCATACCACAAAAAGCAGCAGGATTGTTTAAATACGGACATGAAGAAATTACTACAACCAATCACTTACATGGCGGACTTAGCGAGTACATTATTTTAAGACCCCATACACCCATTGTTAAACCCATTGTTAACTTACCACTTCCGGTATTAACGATTGTGAATTGTGCGGTTGCTACAGCAGCTGGCGCCATCAGAATTGCAGGAAACATAGAGGGCACTAACGTAGTTATCGCAGGAGCTGGCATGCTAGGCGTTATTGCATGTGCCATGGCAAAATCTAAAGGGGCAAAAAATATTATTGCAATAGATATAGAAAATGAAAGACTTAAAATGAGTACTTCATTTGGCGCTACACATACAGTTCATCTCGACACCATCAATAGTTTCCAAAATTTTTCAAATTGGCTAACGTATAACAAATTACAAATCGATTGCTTTATTGATTTTAGTGGCGAACCTACAACCATAGATATACTGCTTAAACAATTGAGTGTTGGTGGCACAGCCGTATTTATAGGATCTACGTATCCACAACAAAATATTACACTAAACGCAGAAACAATTGTCAGAAATATTTGGACAATCAAAGGGCTCCATAATTACAATGAAGCTGATTTAGTTGAAGCGGTAAATTTTATAGAAGCACACCATACAACCTACCCAATTGCCAGCTTAATTAAAGGAGGATTTACATTAGACACCTGTGCGTTAGCTTTTGACTTTGCAATAGAGGAGCATCCTTATAGGGTTGGCATTTCACTATAATAAAAAATACAAATGTTGCAGAATAATAAAATTACAGCATACCTCCATAAAACCAAACCGGCAGCCTTCATATTATTTTGTAGTAGTGCTGCTTTTTTAACATACTGTAGCATGTATGCATTTAGAAAGCCTTTTACTGCTGGTACCTATAAAGGACTTGAGTTACTTGGTGTAGATTATAAAGTGGCGCTTATTATTTTACAACTAATTGGATATGTAATTTCAAAGTTTATTGGTATTCAATTTATTGCAGAACTAGAACCTAAAAAAAGAGTTTTCACACTTATTGTTTTGATGGGAATTGCCCTATTGTCTTTACTAGGTTTTGGATTGGTCCCATATCCGTACAACGCAGTGTTTATGCTTATCAACGGATTACCTTTAGGCTTAATATGGGGTGTCGTGTTTAGTTTTTTAGAAGGTCGAAAATTTACAGAAATACTAGGCGCATTTATGGCAAGTTCATTTATGATTGCTTCAGGTATTGTAAAATCTGTTGGGCTATTTGTTATGCAACAATTTAATGTTGCTGAAACTTGGATGCCTTTTTTTGCAGCAGTTGCTTTTATTCCAATTTTAATAATTGGCATATGGATGCTTAGCTGTATTCCAGAACCGAATCAAGAAGACATTTCATTAAGAACAGAAAGAGTTCCCATGGATGCCGCCAACAGAAAACGGTTTTTTAAGCTCTTTTGGCCGGGTATTTTTTTAGTAGTTGCCGTTTATGTGGGACTCACCATTTTTAGAGATTTACGAGACAATTTTGCGGTAGAATTATGGACAGAACTTGGTTACCTTAAAACGCCATGGGTACTTGTATTTGCAGAAATTCCAACCGCTATATTGGTTTTGGTGGTTATTGGCTCCATGATCTTACTTAAAAACAATAAAAAAGCATTTTATCTATCCTTAACACTTTGTGTGTTTGCTGGAATCGGATTTTTATTGAGCACCTATTTATTTAATGAAAGGATTATCAGTCCTATATTTTGGATGATACTCATGGGACTTTTAATGTACCTCCCTTACCTCATTTTTCATACCATCTTATTTGAGAGATGGATTGCATTTTTTAAATACAAAGGTAATTTAGGTTACTTGATGTATATGTCAGATTCGTTGGGATACTTTGGAAGTATGCTAGTGCTACTCTATAAAAATTATGGTACAAAAGGATTTAATTGGTTGCCATTTTTTACAAATACCGCGTGGATAATTGGCGTTTTAATTACAATTTTAGGCGCATTGGCAATCGTCTATTTTCGGAGTAAAGAAACACCCTCTAAAGCCTGAGCAACAGGTATTGGTAATTGGATATTTAAATAAGTTGCAATAGTAGGGAAGATATCTACAATGGCGGTTTTTACAACTTCTTTGGCAGGCTTTTTATTCATAATCAACCAGGTATTACGCTCACTATCTGATTGACCACCATGATTTTTACCTGTTAACGCATCTCTTCCATGATCGGTAGTAATGATAACAAACCAATCTTCGTTAAAGTTATTTTCACGATAAGAAACTGCTTGCATTATTTTTTGCATTTGTTGATCAAGCATAGAAATAGCCGTATCAAGCTCCGGACTTTTACCGTATCGGTGCCCCATATCATCGGTGTATTCTAGATATATCCAAGACATATCAGGCGCGCTATCTTTAATAACCTGACTAGCCTGGGCAACCACTTTTTCATCAATTAAATGAATATAAAAGGCTTTTTTATCGTGTGGAAATTGAACGGTGTCCAGTTCATATCCATCCCGGTGATAGTCTACGTGCAAAAAGTTTGTTTGTGCCAACCCATCTCCTACTAATTTGGTTCGATTATCAAGCCAGGTACTAAATACGCCAATTTTTTTATTGGGATAAGCTTCTTTAAATACTTTAAAAATAGTGGGATAATTATAATTAGGATTTTTAATGGCATTGTCAACCACACCATGTTTATTGGTCCAAGTGCCCGTAAGTAGTGAGTTGTAGCCTACCGCAGAAATAGTGGGCGACTCCGTAAGGCCCCCTTTTTCACCACCAACATAACAAGGTAAATAAGCACCTTTACTAATGATAGCATCAAATCCTGGCTTGGTTGCTTTTTCTAATTCAGAGGCAGGTATACCATCCGCTATAATAAATAAAACTTTTTTATTTTGTGCAGTAGCTAACTGTAGTGAACACAAAAGCACTAGAATAATCCGAAACATAGTAAAACTTTATAGATACCTAAGATAGCGATTCTTTAAAAGATATATTGGCCCATTTATTTTTTTCGGTAATCCAGTCGGATGTATGTTTACTAATGCCAGCTAAAATATCCCAAGCAGCAGCAACCTGTTCTTTTGTTGGGGCAGTACTCACATAATTTTGATTACGCGTAACAGTCCCTATTGTTTCACCAGTTACCAAATAAGCATGATCGTTAAAAATTTTACCGATCACATGGTTTTTTTTGCCAAAAAAACAATCACCAATAATAATCCCAATAACATCTTTGCTATTATAATCAAGGATCATCATGTTTTCTAGTAATGCAATAGGATTGTTTTGCTGATCAAGTACGATATACATATAAGCTATTTTAGTAGTGGTAAAACTGCAGTTTTTGTCCTACTAAATGCCTAAACCCATATTATCTTAATGTAAAGAAATTGTTACGCCTTAGCGTAAGCATCTATCATAAAAATAGCAGTATCTGCAAAATCTTTGCCCTTATTCATTTTATCTAGCGCAGCACGCTCATAAGCAAG
Source organism: Bacteroidota bacterium (assembly GCA_041179065.1). Lineage (GTDB taxonomy): Bacteria > Bacteroidota > Bacteroidia > Chitinophagales > Chitinophagaceae > Sediminibacterium. The sequence goes on from JBEGUD010000050.1 coordinate 5,714, forward strand.
CTCTTCGGTTTGTGTAGTTAATACACCAAATATAAGTGGGATAGCGGCCTGGGTAGATAATTCAGCCATACCTTCTGTAACATACTGGCAAACATATTCGTAATGATCTGTGTCTCCTTTAATGACAGCGCCAATAACAATAATAGCATCATACTTTTTGGTGTCCATTAATTTTTTTGAATAACCAACAAGCTCAACAGCACCCGGGCATTGAAGTAGTACATACGGTGTTTGGGTAGCATTGAGTTGGTTAACACAACCCTGCGTTAGTAAATCAGTTATTTCAATATTAAAGGTGGCCTGTATTACTGCGATCATAAATTATTATTTAATGTGGTGATGTCCAATATTAATTTTAGCATCTAAATAAGCCTTGTTGTGCTCGTTGGCGTTAGAATTTACATGATGCGTTGTATATGCAATACCTGCAGCGCTTACAGCTGCTTCTTTTAATGGATTATTTGTAATGAGCGAAATAGATGTATAGCCAAGTAGTTTTAAAATAGCTATGGCATCATCGTAATTTCGAGCATCTGCTGGAAGACCTAAAGCTTCATTGGCTTCATAGGTATTTAAACCCTGCTCTTGCAAATGATAGGCCTTAATTTTATTAGAGATACCAATACCCCTGCCTTCCTGATTTTTTAAATAAATAACGGCACCGTTTTTATTGGCTGCAATAAGCGCAAGTGCTTGATGGAGTTGGTCTTGACAATCACAACGTAAACTTCCAAAAATATCACCGGTGGCACATTCAGAATGTATACGTACCATGGGTGTTACCGCTTCCATATCACTATTTTGTAGCACAAAGTGTTCTACCAAACTTATTGGGTTTTTAAAAACCTTGATGGTAAAATTTCCAGACTTTGTAGGGAGTTGCGCTTCCGAAATAAGTTCCATGTTATTGCATCTTTTTTCGGTGATCAATAAGTTGCTGAATGGTGATGATAGGTAGTTGATGATGGCGCGCAAATTCAAAAAGTCCATCACGGCGCATCATATTACCATCTGTATCCATAATCTCACAAATAACAGCAGCACCTGGTTGACTGGTTAATAAACATAAATCAACACCGGCCTCGGTATGTCCAGGTCTAATTAAAACGCCCCCATCTTTGGCAACAACCGGAAATAAATGACCGGGTTTAATAAAATCTTCGGGCTTACTCTCATCACTAGCAATTAGTGCAGCAGTAATAGATCTTTCTTTTGCAGAAATACCTGTAGTAATACCAAATGCCGGCGTGGCATCTATAGAATCATGAAATGCAGTGCTAAAAGCATCTTTTGCATTGCTAGGAACCGGATGTATATCAATTTTTTGCGCAATACTTTTTGAAATAGCAATACATACGAGACCCCTCGCCTCTTTAGCACAAAAATTAACTTTAGCCGGCGTAGAAGCGGCCGCACTAAATACAATATCGCCTTCATTTTCCCTGCTTTCATCATCTACCACAACAAGTAGTCCGCCATTTGTAAAATGGGTTAATGCAATATCTATAGAACTAAAAGAATGATTCATAATTATTTTGATAACAACTTTTCGGTGTATTTGGCTAAAATGTCAAATTCAATATTAACCCTATCACCAATTTTTAATACACTCATATTGGTTTTTTCAAGTGTAATAGGTATAATACATAGTTCTAACAAATTGCCTTCTGTTTTGTTGACCGTTAAACTAACACCGTTAATGGTAACAGACCCTTTATACACCGCATATTTAGAAAAAGAAGGTTCAAAAGCAATGGTTACAAACCATGCAGTATCAGACTCTACAATATTTTGTACGAGCGCCGTATCATCTACATGACCTAGTACGTAGTGCCCGCCTAAAAAACTAGTAGGCTGTAAAGGAAGTTCGATATTAACCTTACTACCAGTTACATAATGCTTGATGATAGTTTTAGAAATAGACTCCGTGGATACAAAAAACGACATCGTATCGTTATTGATGGCAATTACCGATAAGCAGGCGCCGTCAATGGCAACACTATCACCCAGTTTAACACGGACAGCTACAGAAGCACTGGTAACACCAAGGGTCCAGCCTGTTTCTTGAACATCGATGCTTGAAATAATAGCCGATTCAACAATTCCGGTAAACATGGATTGATTTCTTTAAATTTGAGGTGCAAAGATAAGCGATGACACAAGAAGAATACGTATTATTCGCATTAAGTTTGGCCCAAAAAGCCAATAGCAAAGACATCAAGGGCAATCCCTTTGTAGGCGCTGTTGTTGTGGATGAAAAGGGTGCTATAATTGGTACTGGCTACCACAAAGTATGGGGCAGCAAGCATGCCGAAGTATACGCTATTGAAGAAGCATTAGCTCAAACGCCAGATCTATCAAAATGCAGCCTCTATGTTACCCTGGAACCCTGCTCGCACCATGGAAAAACGCCTCCTTGCACCGATTTAATTGTACACTCTGGTATAAAAAAGGTTTTTGTGGGATCATTAGACCCAAATCCTAAGGTATCTGGATTTGAGCTACTTAAACAAAAAGGCATAGACATTGAGTTGATTGAACTAAAAGAAGCCCTTGAATTAAATAAAGTTTTTTTTACCCATCAGAAAAAACAAAAACCATTTGTTGCTATAAAAATAGCAGCTACAATCGATGGTAAAATTGCAGACCACACTCGAACATCTAAGTGGATTACCAATGAACAAAGTAGAACCTACCTTCATGCGCATATTAGAAGTCAGGTAGATGCAATTTTAAGTACCGCTAAAACTGTGATAGAAGACCAAGCTACTTTAAATTGCAGGATTGATGGGAAAGAAACCGCAGAAATAAATGCAGTTATTATTGACAGAACAGCCTCATTATTACAAGCCTCAAATAGCGGACATCCTATCTTTTATAATAGGTCACATACACAGCTTTATATTATAACAGCTCCAGGCGCAGTAGATAGCAATGTAGCATTACCACACAATACTCAAATTGTAGAAATTGATTTTAATAGTAAGGGGCAAGTACATTTAGAAATGCTCGGTAAAAAATTATTGAGTTTAGAAATTTACAACGTTTTAGTTGAAGCGGGCGCTATGTTTAGTAGCTTTTTATTAGAACAAAATTGGGCCAATGAACTTCACTATTTTATTGGATCAAAATTACTATTAGATGCTGGTGGCCTTCAGGCATTTACTGGAACTGACAATAAAAATTTAGCTAATAGCAAAAACCTTTCGGTTATAAGCGCACAAACATTGGGTAATGATATTTATTTGCATTACGCCATAGATTCGTTGTAAAAAACGCCCAGGTTTTTTTGTTGTGCAGCAGCGTCTTTAAACAAAAGCAACGCCACATTTGCGGTACAATTCGCTTCAAAGTCTTTTACAGAAAAAGATGTTACAGGAGTTGCACTATGTATCATTTCTTGCACAATACCAAGCCCTGTTTGCAAGCCTAGTGTAGATTTTTTTACACCTGCGTACTTACTAACCACTTCTTTGATAGCAACTACATCAATCGCTAAAATAGGTGGATTTTGAGGTGTTATTGGTGTGATTGTCATTGGATCAGTCATTGGCCCAGTTCTATGCGCAATATGCTGTGCAGCAAATTTAGCAAAAGCCAAGCCTTCCAGTAACGAATTAGACGCTAACCTATTGGCACCATGTAATCCTGTGGAAGCACATTCTCCAATAGCAAATAAATTACGCACCGTCGTTTCTCCAAATGCATCCACTTTAATACCACCGCAACTATAATGTTGGGTTGGTACAATTGGAATGAAAGTAGTAGCAATATCTATGCCCGTAAGTGTTTTAACGGTTTCAGAAATAAGTGGGAAATGAGTTTGAAGGATATTTTTATCAATACCTGTTGCATCTAAAAATTGATAAGGCACTTTTTCATTTTCCATCTCCGTAATAATAGCCCTTGAAACAATGTCTCTTGGTGCCAATGAACCGCTAACATGGTATTTATGCATAAAATCTATACCTGCCCTATTACGTAGCACTGCGCCGGCGCCACGCAAAGCCTCTGAAATTAAAAAAGTGTCTTCGCCATTAGCGTACAACCCTGTTGGATGAAATTGTATAAAACTTAAATTTTCAATTTGTGCGCCCAGCAAGTTGGCTAAATATATACCGTCGGCGGTGGCTACAGGTGCATTGGTGGTTTGTGCATATAACTGCCCTATCCCGCCAGTAGCAAGCACTACATAGCTTGCCGTATAATTTTCGAATTGATTATTTTTTATATCGTATACACGAACCACAAATTGTCCACTGCCATTTTTATCAATAGAAATAACCAAATAATATTCAAACATCAAAAGACCTTCTGAATTTTGGATACTATGTAGTAGTGTTTCTTGTAGCGCTTTTCCTGTATAATCTTTTACATGCCAAACCCTGTGTGCCGCATGCCCCCCTTCTTTCGCTAAATCAATTTGATGGGCTTCATTGGTATCAAAAGGCATACCCATTGAAATCAAATCCTGCATGAGCTGAGGCCCCTGTTCAATAACTTTTTTTACAATTTCCTCATTATTTACGTGGGCGCCAGCAATTAAAGTGTCTTGTATATGAGACGCAGTAGAGTCCTGATGTATGTTTGGCTGTGGCGCTACCGCAGCAATGCCACCCTGTGCCCAATTGGTATTGGTATTTGCAAAAGAAGATTTACAAAAAAGTGCAACAGTTTTTTTATTTGCAACATCATTTTGGACATCTGCATAGTAATGCAAAAAAGAAAGCCCTGCAACACCTGAGCCAATTACTATCGTATCAAAATGTTGTGATTGCATTATAATACTGTTAGCATATTATTTAATGCACGCAGCGCAGGCTCATGTACATGAGGAGGAATTATAATTTCAGGCAGTTCGTAATATAGGGCGTTGTATAATTTTTCAAGGGTATTCATTTTCATATATGGACACTCGGAACAAGCACAACTATTGGATTCAAGTGCTGGTGCAGGTATAATTTTTTTATGCGGGACAGCTTGTTTCATTTTATACAAAATACCCGCTTCTGTAGCTACAATAAACTCGGTGTGTTCAGAAACGGTCACGTATTCGATGAGCGCCTTGGTAGAACCAATAAAAGTAGCCTTGTCTAAAATACCAGGCAAACACTCAGGATGCGCTATTAAAAGCGCATTTGGATGATCTATTTGTAACTGCGTTAACT
>JBEGUD010000051.1:0-3284 GCA_041179065.1 Bacteroidota bacterium
TGCGCATAAAGCCAGCCATCGCATAACCAAAAGGAATAATGGTACTAGCAAAACCTAAAAACAATATAGGCGGATGAATCACCATCCAATAATTTTGAAGTAGCGTATTTAACCCAGTACCATCTTTTATAAGTGTTAAATAATCAGGTCTACTTAAAATTGGCCAATCCATTTCATTTCTTAACAATGAAAAAGGGCTTGATCCAATTTTATGTCCAAATAAATAAACACCTAGCACCATCGATGCCAATAGCACTTGTGCAAAAGAGATCACCGCCATTACGCCAGCTTCCCATTTTTTTGCAGTGAACATGATTACAATTCCTAACACACAATGCCAAAAACTCCAAAGCATAAAGCTCCCTTCTTGACCCTCCCAAAAACAACTGAGTAAATATTCGGGCTGTAAGGACTTATCACTATGCATGTAAGCATACTTGTACTCGAAATAGTGATTGGATATAATTACATAGAGTAATGAAAAAGTGGCAAAAACACAGATGGCTTCCACAACAAAGAAAATACGCCCAATTTTAATCCAACTTTTTGCATTGGCATCATTTGAATCTGCTACCCCACCCAAAAAAAAGGCAATTGTTGCAACAAAAGAAGCAACAAAAGAAACTAAATTAAAAATATGTCCTGCTTGTCCAAGCCACAAATGTTCGCCGATATAATTCATCTGAATTAAAATTAATTGATGCAGTTAGTTAGAATAGGTTGTTTGACTTTTGTCGATTGAATTTGGATTGTCTTTGTACTTTGATGGACATTTTAATAAAATATCCTTACACTCAAACTGTCCATTTTGCACTTTACCTTTTAACACCAAACGCTCACTTTTTTCCATATCGGTGGGCTTGTTGTTGTGGTAAATCACTTTAATAGAATTACCAAGTGTGTCTACCGCTGTAAAAGTTAAATAATTAGGGTCTTTAACCGCGTCATATACAAGTGGTTGCGTTTTGTCGATTTTAGCAATCAAGTTCACGAATTTCCCTTCCTTTTCACGCGCAGAGGCAATGGTCTCGTAAGTGGTTAAATCACCAGTGTAGCTAATAAGCACAACAATTGAAGCGGCAATCAAAAGTAGCAGGATAATATGGGTCTTTTTCATAAAAACGCTGATTTCTAATACAAAAGTAGCCTAAATTGGATAATCTTGGTGGTCTTGTTTAACCATTCAAGAATCTTTAACGTATTTCGAAAAATAGCTGCTAACTTGCGCCCTGTTTGCAATACAACCCGGTATGAGCCAATTATCCAACTTTGACCCAAATGAGGTCGGAAACCCAAATAACAACATTTTTGGCCTCCCTTTTTCCGAGGAGGAATCTAGCCTCATTTTACTACCCGTTCCCTGGGAAGTAACGGTAAGTTATGGAGCCGGCACTTCAAGAGCCGCAGAACATATTTGGAAGGCCAGTATTCAGGTAGATTTACTAGATACCGATGTGCCTGATGGCTGGAAAAAAGGATTCTATTTAAGAGAAACCAATAAAAAAATTCTTTTAAAAAGCGACTACTTACGCAAAGAAGCTGAACTCTTTATTGACTATATCTCTAAAGGTGAAATTGTTGGAAACAACAAGTTCATGTGTAAGAGCTTAAAAGAAATCAATGAAGGTGGTATAATACTCAACAACTGGGTATACGAACAAACCAGTGAACTTCTCAAGCAAGGAAAACAAGTGGGTATCATTGGAGGCGATCATAGCACACCGCTCGGTTATATAAAGGCATTAGCCGAAAAACATGGCAGTTTTGGTATTTTACAAATTGACGCTCATTGTGATTTAAGAAAAAGCTACGAGCATTTTACCTACTCGCATGCATCTGTGATGTACAATGTGCTAAACGAAATCGAGGGTGTTGAAAAATTAGTGCAAGTGGGCATTCGAGATTTTTGTAGTGAAGAGTGGGACTATATCAATAATAGCAATGGCAGGGTTGTTACCTATTTTGATAAAGACATTAAAACCAGACAATACGAGGGTGAAACTTGGAAGCAAATAACAGATGAAATTGTCAATCAACTTCCTCAACTCGTGTATATCAGTTTTGATATTGATGGACTAGATCCAAAACTTTGTCCTAACACGGGTACACCGGTTCAGGGTGGTTTTGAAAGCGAAGAGATCTTATATTTATTCAAGAAAATAGTAGCCAGCGGCAAACAACTGATTGGATTTGATTTTGTAGAAGTGGGTGTTGGCGAAACAGACTGGGACAGCAATGTAGGTGCTCACCTACTATGGCGCATGTGTAATTTGATGGTTAAAAACACTCCTTCAAATTAATAGCATGGCAGGTAAAGTATACGAATACATTATTGTTCTTAAAAAACGCTCATTTGTATTTATTAATACGGTGAGCATACTAATGATTGCTATTGCAGCACTCATGCTTTCGCTTCAAGTTATTTTACATGGCTACGAGCGTACACTGGTATACATTACCATTATACTTTCGATGATTGCGTGGACTGCATTTACGATACTAAAAGAAAAAAAAGGCAGGCCCGCACTTTATAGAATTGCACTTTTGCTTGGTGCTTGGGGTATTTTTATTCAGCCTTATTTGTCATGGCTCGCATTTATATATGTAGCTGCCGCAGTTATTGAAAAACAAGTTAAATTTCCGGAAGAAATTGCTTTTGACAACGACGAGGTTGTAATTAATAGTTTTCCAAAAAAGAGATATAGTTGGGATGCATTTGAAAACATTGTTTTGAAAGATGGACTCCTAACTTTAGATTATAAAAAAAATACCTTGTTTCAAAAACAAATAGAATCTGCTGTTGAAAAAGAAGAGGAAGCAGCATTTAATGTATTTTGTCAAGAACGCTTAAAAAAATAACATGTCCAATTTACCCTTACAACAGTCACCCTATATATTATACTCCGACGGAGAAGGAAATATTTACGAAGACACAAGTTTGTATGTGGTAGGACGCGCCGGTTGGGATGCCATGCCTATTGATCCCGCCGATTGGATAGAACTTCCAGAAGGGGGCAACTTATATGAATTACCGGGCAGACGTGGCATTGGCCTTGATGTTGAAACAGGCGAAATGCGTTTGTGCGATAAAGGATGGGCCGTTGCTGCATTTATACCTCCTGCCCATACGGGTTTATATATTGCCGCTTATGAAACAGAAGCGGAAGCCCCTACACTACCCTTATTTTGTTACACAGCAGCAGGTTGGTTAGATAATAAAACCTATGTGCCTGCCGTAAGAATTGAACAAGATATTAGACAAGAGTGCGCTGGTTATGATGATG
>JBEGUD010000052.1:0-4005 GCA_041179065.1 Bacteroidota bacterium
ACCCTCTTTTTTTGCTGGCTTTCGTGGAAAATATACTCAGGAAAAGAATAAATCGAGAGTCCAAGCTCCTGTGCTTTTAAAAGTTCCGGATTGTCCGCCTTGGCGTGCATCCCTAAAATAACAGCGTCTACATCTGGGGTAATCAGCTCCGGCTGCCACCCAAAAGCGTTGGGTAACAGACCCTTATCTCTCAAATGAGTAAGGGCAGGTTCAAAAATCTCGTCATCGGTACCGGTAACTTGATAGCCTTTACCCTGCAATGCAATGGCCAATTGGTGCATTACACTTCCGCCAATAGATATAAAATGGACCTTCATACTAAAAAATTAAACTTTTCGTTTATATATTTAACAGATCTATACCTTCCAAAGGGCCTCATTTGAAAGCAAATAAGTATCTTTGAAGTAATAGAGCACAGAAACAAAACGCTTAACCTATCCTTTTAGTATGAAAAAGACCACTGCACTTCTTTTTTTATTGTTAGTTGGTGCCACATTTATAATTTCTTGCAATGCTTCAAAAAGCAGAGGCTGCCCTACTACCAATCCACGTTATTTTAGACCTTAACGACCTTCTTTTGCCCCTATTATGGATTGGAAACATCTAACCAGCATTGATCAACTAGAAGCCATTGCTTCCGAATCATTTAATTTACCACAAGTACTTTTTAAGCATAGTACCCGATGTAGCATTAGCTCGATGGCGCTTAATAGACTAGAAGGTAGTACCCAACCAGCTGGTGTAGACTTTTATTTACTCGACCTTTTACAACACAGAAATATATCTGCAGCAATTGCTGAAAAATTTAAAGTACACCACGAATCACCTCAAGTGCTAGTCATTATTAACGGTGAATGTACTTACGACGAAAGTCATATGGGTATTTCAATGGATGAAATTATAGAGCAAACAGCTTAGCAATTCATTTAGCAATTTTCAATTACAACGGCCGATGCACCGCCTCCGCCATTACAAATTCCAGCAGCGCCAAATTTTCCAGACCTGTCTTTTAATGCATGAATGAGTGTCACCACAATTCTTGCACCACTGCATCCTAGCGGATGTCCTATCGAAACAGCTCCACCCTTAACATTTACTTTGTTAGGATCCAATTGCATGATTTGCGTATTGGCAAGTCCAACCACTGAAAATGCTTCGTTGAGTTCTATGCAATCTAAATCACTACTGCTAATGCCGGCTTTTTCAAGTGCTTTTGGCACTGCTAATGCAGGAGCTGTTGTAAACCATTCTGGCGCCTGCTCCGCATCGGCATAACTTTTTAAAATAGCAAGTGGCTTTATACCAAGTGATTCTGCTTTTTCTTGACTCATTAATACAAGCGCAGCCGCTCCATCATTCATGGTAGATGCGTTAGCTGCCGTAATAGTTCCATCTTTTATGAAAGCTGGTTTTAAACCTGGGATTTTTTCAAACTTTACATTAAACGGTTCTTCGTCTTTTGAAAACATAATGGGATCACCACTTCGTTGTGGAATGGGAACCGGTACTATTTCGGCATCAAATAAATTAGCTTCCCATGCAGCTCTACTTTTTGTATAACTAGCTACCGCAAAAGCATCCTGATCTTCTCTTGTAAAATTATATTTGCTAGCACATAACTCTGCGGCATTTCCCATCGCATACTTATGATACACATCGGTGAGGCCATCTTTAGAAAGCCCGTCCGTTAATGTAGTGTCGCCATATTTATTACCCCAACGCATAGCACCCGCGTAAAACGGAACACTACTCATATTTTCCATACCACCCGCAACCACCACAGATGCATCCCCTAACAAAATAGCTTGAGCCCCCTGCATAATGGCTTTCATACCACTCGCGCAAACTTTATTTACTGTAGTACAAACAACACTATCCGGAAGACCTGCAAATTTTGCAGCCTGACGCGCAGGTGCTTGACCCATATTAGCTTGTAACACACAACCCATTAACACTTCATCCACGTCGGTTCCCTGTATGCCAGCGCGCTCTATAGCTGCTTGAATCGCAGTAGCACCGAGCTTTGTAGCAGGTATATCTTTGAGTGAGCCACCAAAACTTCCAATTGGTGTTCTAACAGCAGATACGATATAAACAACTTGATTTTTCATGTTGAATAATAATTATGCTTCTAATAATTTAATACCTGTTTGTGTAAATTCAATTTTACGCTGCTTGTACAAACTTCCTGTTGTCATTTTAAATGACTTTTTGCTCATGCCAAAAAAGTTATAAATTTCTTCTGGATCAGATTTGTCGTGATACGGTAGGTATCCATCATTTTCTTGTAGCAAGCGAAGTATTTTTTCCTGCTCATCTTCTACCCTTCCAAAACCAGGCTTACCAAGCACTACGTCTAATTTATTTTCTGGCTTAATGGTTTTTACAAACCCAGTGAGCTTGTCACCAATATTTAATTCTTTAAAAATTTCATTGCTGTGTAAAATGGCAGTGTGCATGTTGTTTACAATCATCACGTAACCAAGCTCCGATTTACGGTAAACCACTAAATCAACAACATCGAGTTCTTTAACCGTTAATACTTCGTTGCTTAATAACTGCTCAATTTTTTCTGTGGCAGCCACACGGCCGGTCATTTCATCTAGGTAGAGTTTAACAAGGTAAGTTCCGCCTTCGCGCATACCACCTAATTGCTTGGAAGTAGGCACAAATAAATCCTTCATTAAACCCCAGTCTAAAAAAGCACCTTGGCCGGTAATTGCCACTGCTTTTAATAGTGCAATTTCACCCACCGATGCATTGGCTACCTGTGTGGTTGCAATAAGTCTGTTATCAGAATCGTGGTATACAAAAACCTTAATGGTATCCCCAATTTTTAAGGTAGAAGGCGCAAAACGTTTAGGCAACAAAATACCTTCTTCGCCATTATCTAGGTAAAATCCAAAATCTACCTTACGACTTACCTTTAATTCATTGTAACAGCCTACTAATACGGGTTCCATACTTCTACTTTGTACAAAAGTAAGTTAGTTTAGCCAAACAACTCAGGTTGGGCATTAGGGTCTTCAGGTCGCGACTCCCACTGCATTTCAATGGTTTTACTAAAATCGGTGAGTTTAGAGCCTACCGCCTTCCAGCCCGTTACATCCACCATTTTTGCAATTTTAAACTTAGCAGCGCGTACCTGGGTACCCCTACCTGTTTGCACTTGCAAAATAGGTTCTTGTATGGTGGTTACTGCTTCAAGCTTGTTTCCCTTACCTTCTTTGATAAATAAAAACTCCGTTTTTAGCGTGGTGGTTTCAATTTTAAAACGCTTCACATTGTACTGCATTTTATCATTGTCTAAATAAACAGCGGTAATGATTTTCTCAGGCACAAACTTTTCGATAAGCATGACTTTTTCAGGATCAAAACGTTGTGCAAGTTCAGTATCTGTTAACTCGTACGTACCTTCTTTTGTAATGACAATGAGTTTTTCATCTTCAAAGCTACCCAGGTATTTCCCTTTTTCTTCGGTGTTGAGTCTGCCAAATTTATCGTCGAACCATAATTTACGACCAGCAAGTGTGCTTTTGCCGGCTTCTTTAAACTTAACCGTTTTTATTGGATACTTGGTTACCTGATTACCCATACTTGAACGCCCCTTAATTTCAATTTCTTCGAAATAAAAATCAAGTTCTTTTATACGGGCCGTACAATTAGGGCTTAAAATAAGTTTAAGCGTTTCTGCTTCACCATTTAAATTGGCCGTAAAATAATGCACGCGGGTTTTATCGGTACCTTTTGTTAAATCATATTCTTTATCACGCGTTACCCCTGTTACGTTAAAGCGCTTGGCATAAGTAACGCCAGAAGCGCCATCTACATAAAGCATATTGTAGGTGGTACGCTCATCATTTTTTTGAAAGACAGCAGCATATAAAATATCCTTGCCAATAAATATTTTATCTGAAACCTTTACCACTTTCATGGTGCCGCCTTTTGTAAACGCAATGATATCATCGTAATCAGAACAGTCGCATAAGTGCTCATCTTTTTTAA
>JBEGUD010000053.1:0-10850 GCA_041179065.1 Bacteroidota bacterium
GTAGAAATGATACACCACGATGATATCGAAGAAACCATCAAACTCATGTACCATACGCTATTAACGCTTACACCAAAAACAAACCTGAGCTATTTATAAAGCGTAAACAAAAACATGGAGCAAAACATTAAGGTTGCAGTACTCGATTTATATGATGGCGATGCCAATGAAGGCATGCGCTGTATTCATGAACTTGTACACGCCTGGGCTGCACAAAAAAATCTGACGCTCACGTATCAAGTGTTTGATGTAAGACAACCATTAGAAACACCTGATACCAGTTTTGATATTTATATTTCAAGTGGAGGGCCCCGTTCTCCACTTGATTCTAATGATACCAAATGGGAAACCGCATATTTTGATTGGCTAGAAAGCATGGAAATTTGGAATAGCGAACATGACAAACCCAAACATGTATTTTTTATATGCCATAGTTTTCAGCTCGCTTGCAAATATTATCATGTAGGTACCGTTTGCAAAAGAAAATCAACTGCATTTGGCGTATTTCCAGTACATCCAACAACTGCGGGCATTTCCGACCCACTCTTTGCTGGATTAAACAACCCATTTTACTGCGTTGACAGCAGGGATTTTCAGGTGATTGAGCCCAACGATGATATCATTGAAGCGATGGGTGCTTCTATTTTAGCCATCGAAAAAGACCGCCCGCACGTGCCATACGAAAGAGCCATTATGGCCATGCGTTTTAGCCCTTATTTTGTGGGCACCCAGTTTCATGCAGAGGTAGACGCTGCAGGTATGCATTTGTATTTACTACAAGCGGATAAAAAAATTATTGTGACCGAGAATCATGGTATCGAAAAGTGGCAATCCATGGTAGATCAGGTGCAAGACCCAGAAAAAATTATGCTTACCTACCAAACTATTTTGCCTAATTTTTTAAACCAGGCGATTCTTGATGCGGCTGCTCAATAAATTCTAATGCCATGGTGCCTGATCAAAGAAATACTTTCAATCAACATTTTTCAGATAATAAATACGCGCAGTTATTATCTGAATTAAACAAAGATTTTGAAAGTGCTATTGATTTTAGGGTAGCAGAAACACCGGTTATTATAGATTCAGATTGTAATCAGCAAATGCTTGATACCTGCGAATACATCATTGATACCATTACCCATTCAAATTTTACGGCACAAACAGATGCCGCAATCCCACCAAATAAAAACGTACCCAACCAAACGGCACATCCGCATTTTTTAGCGTTTGATTTTGGTATTTGCCTGGGTCAAAAAAATGAAATTGTACCGCAATTAATAGAAATGCAAGGTTTTCCAAGCCTCTTTGGATATCAGGTACTACTAGATGATGCCATGCGCAGTTCTTACAAGATCCCTGCACCCTACTCGGCGTATTATAGTGGGCTTACTAAAAATACGTACCTGCAAAAATTACAATCCGTTATTGTAGGAAATCATGATCCCAAACATGTGGTGTTACTTGAAATAAAACCACATACGCAAAAAACAAGGATTGACTTTTACGCAACGGCAGCCTTCACCGGCATTACCATTGTTTGTATCACCGACATTATAAAGGAAGACAACAAATTATTTTATAAAAATAGCGGCGGCGAAAAAATAGAAATTAAAAGAATTTACAACCGAATCATTTTTGATGAACTGGATCAAATGCCAGCAAATATAAAAGATGCAGGACGCATATTGTTTGAAAACCTACTTGTAGAATGGGCCGGGCACCCCAACTGGTTTTACCGAATCAGTAAATTCACCATGCCTTTACTACAACACCCAAATATTCCAGCTAGCTACTATATAAACGAACTAGCAAGCATTCCAGAAGATTTAGAAAACTATGTACTAAAGCCACTCTTTTCTTTTGCGGGAGCGGGTGTTATTATTGATGTTACTAAAACAGATATTGAAAACCTACCGGATCCAGCAAATTGGATGCTTCAAAAAAAAGTAGACTACGCCCCTATTATTAAAACACCAACTACGCCAGCAAAAGTAGAAATTAGATTACTTTATTTGTGGGAAGAAGGCGCTGCTAGGCCTTTTCCGGCCATTAACATAGCTAGGCTCAGTAAAGGAAAAATGATTGGGGTGCGCTACAACCAAAACGAAACATGGGTTGGCGGCAGTATTGCTTATGCGCCATCAAATAGCATGATTACTAACGGTGAGGGCTCTTCAAATACTTCGCATAAATAATCTCACTCATTGTTTTATGCTCCACCTTACTTTCTAACCAAGAAATAACGTCGAGGTAGGCAAATGCACGTGTTTCAAATCTGGATTTCTCGTACTTTTTAACCTTAGCTAAAAACTCTTGCAATGCCTGTGTCACTTTACGAGACGGGTCTTTAAAAGAACCGCGTAAAAATGAAAACATCTCCTCTTCTATCACGGTTAGGTTTTCCATTTTTGCCATAAACCTGTACACCGATTTTATCAGTGAACTTTCGATGAGTTCGATATTTCCTAGTTCATAATGCGCCATCATATGCAGTAGGCGCGCATAACATTGCAAATCACCTCTTAGATCTATATGGTCATTAATAATACGCCTTAAATAATCGATAGAAGTGGCATAGTCGCCAGCCCCAAAATACAGGGTCGCAATTTTATAATTAAATACCAAAATGCGGTGCTGGTCTAAATACATTTCAAGCGCCTTCAATTGTTTTGTTAAAGCCGGCACATGCTGTAACCCTTCTTTAAATGTGCCCTGCATCAAATGATTGTTAAGCTTGGCACTATTAATATATACAAATGAATTGACCCTAAAAATATCGTGCTTATTGGGCAGTTCCGACAAAGCAAATTTTTCAAAATGCGCTAGCACCTTATCAAACTTTTTAAAATTACGTAGGTCAAAATGCGCATTGAGTAAAATATGCATCGACTTGATATAATGACCGGTTTCAATCTCAATCATTTCTTTGTTGGTTTCAAAAAGGTCAAACCAACGCTGTGCATACTTATAATACATGATAAAGTCTTGCCTAATAAATGCATACCAACAATAACTCTGGTACAAATAAAGGCGCTCATAAAATCCGTTGAGCTGTACAGCATTAGCAGGCAAGGCTTCTTTAAAAAATGTTTTAATCCCTATTTCATCGGCTTCATTACGCGCGTGACCATTTTGCACAAACCAACTATACAATTGTAGCGCCAAATTAGAAAGCTGAGTAATTACTTTTCGTTTGTCATTTACCTGATTGGCCTGCTGCGTTAACTGGCCAGCACGGTCTGTCATACTTCTGGTAATATGAAGGGTCTCAATCTTTTTTTCCAGTGATATGATCTGAATTAAAAAGCTGTCTTGATGGTATTGTTGTGCGAGTATTTTTGCCTTATCCAAAATTTTCAAACTCTGGTAATAGAGGCCTTTGCTATATAAAATGCGGGCATAATCCAGTTGTTCGTGGAGTTGAAGGTCAACACTATCATTACTTTTTAAAAGGCGCAAACTAGCCAATAACTGCTTGTACAAATGCGTTTTTAAGTTAGCCAACTGGGGCTTTTCAATGGAGCTTAACTTTTTAAGTAAAAGCCGATCGTCATATTCTGGTAAAGCCGCTATCGCATCAAATAATTGTATGATTTTGAGGTCTTCTTTTGCCGAATTTCTTTTGATATAGAGCTTAAAATGCCGCTTCTCCGCCTTTTCAAGGGAGTGAATTAACTGAAATAAAGGATCCACTAAACGGTTGGACATCATATCGGGTTTACAAAAAAATCCAGTAATAGCAAGGCTTTGCGGCTACAAAGATACATTTAAGCGTAATATTCTTAACACTAAGTTGTTTTTGAACGGCCTACAAACGCTGTATATTTGTATTAACAAAGCAAGCAAAAAACAGGGTTTCCTGTTAAAAATATAGGTACAAATTAAATATAAGCTGTACCAAAGGTTTTCATATGGCAAGCAATCGTAAAAAAGGTCGTTCCGTTTCCACGGAGGGACCATTTTTTTTCATAGGCATGTCAAATATAATCAATTAAGCATTCGCTATTCGTTCCTGGGCCCAAGATAGCGCCAATTCAAGTTGTTCATCTCTTGTTAAACTGCTGTTGTCTAAAACTAGTGCATCATGGGCCTGTTTTAATGGACTAAACTCCCTGGTAGAATCGATATGATCACGCATTTCTAAATTGGCCTTTATTTCGGCTTTGGTAATAGCAGCGTCTTTAGCTACCAGCTCCTGGTAACGGCGCTCAACGCGCACTTCCGGAGAAGCCGTCACAAATATTTTGAGTTCGGCTTCCGGAAAAACAGCCGTACCAATATCCCTTCCATCCATAACAATGCCTTTATGTGTGCCCATTAATTGCTGCTGTGCGACACTAAAAATGCGCACGGGCTCAAGGGCGGCCACTTGGCTTACATTGTTACTTACTTCTAATCCTCTAATTTCTTCCTCTACATTTTCGTTGTTCAAATACATATCTGCCCTACCCGTTTGTTCATTGAGTATAAATGTTAAATGAATATGCTTGAGGGCTTCAACTACTGCATCCGCATTTGTTAAATCAATGCCATGTCTGATAAAATAAAGTGTAATGGCCCTATACATCGCACCACTATCAATAAACACATAATTTAAATGCGCTGCCATTTGTTTGGCAAGGGTACTTTTGCCACATGAAGAATATCCGTCTAAAGTAATGATGATTTTTTTCATGCTTACACTTCTGTTTTAATCACCTGCGTTGCAGGTACGCCCGCATTTCTGATGGCAATATTTCTTACTGCTTGCGCTGTAATATTTCTAAACGCTTGTTTGCTAATTTCATCGGTGCCCATCATGGCAGGAACGCCTTCATCACCCCCTTCTCTAATAGATTGTACCAGCGGAATTTGACCTAAAAATGCAAGATCATATTCTTCGGCTAATTTTTTACCCCCTTCTTTTCCAAACAAATAATATTTGTTGTTAGGCAATTCTTCTGGCGTAAAA
The DNA here is from genome assembly GCA_041179065.1 of Bacteroidota bacterium. Taxonomy (GTDB): domain Bacteria; phylum Bacteroidota; class Bacteroidia; order Chitinophagales; family Chitinophagaceae; genus Sediminibacterium. The sequence continues at coordinate 4,952 of JBEGUD010000053.1, forward strand.
TAAGCCATGTTTTCTGCGAGTCCAATAATTGGCACATTAATTTGCGCCTGACCAAACATCGCAATACCTTTTTTAGCATCGGCAAGAGCCACGGCCTGCGGTGTTGTTACAATCACCACACCCGTTACTGGAACAGTTTGCATCAGCGTTAAATGGATATCTCCAGTGCCTGGCGGCATATCAATAATTAAATAATCGAGAGGGCCCCAGTCTACTTCTGTAACAAATTGTTTGATGGCACTACTCGCCATTGGACCTCTCCAAACCACTGCATTTTTTTCATCAACAAGTAATCCAATACTCATTAATTTAATGCCGTATTTTTCGAGCGGAACAATATAACCTTTGCCATCAATATCTTTCATCATTGGACGTGCACCACGCACACCAAACATGATCGGAACACTCGGTCCATAAATATCGGCATCCATAAGTCCTACGCTGGCACCACCTTCTGCAAGGGCAAGTGCAATGTTTGCAGAAACGGTGCTTTTACCTACACCCCCTTTACCACTCACTACTGCAATAATATTTTTAACACCACTTAATATTTGTAAATTTTCTTTACGTGTAGAAGTGGTATTGGCTGTAAAGTTTACTTGCACATTGGCCTCTTTGTTAACGAGCAATTTAACCGCATTTTCACTAGCCGTTCGCATCATGTCTTTCATGGGGCAAGCAGGTGTTGTAAGCACAATGGTAAAACTCACATCGTTGCCACTAATTTTCACGTCTTTCACCATATTTAAGGTGACAAGGTCTTTTCCTAAATCGGGCTCTTGTACATTACTAAGGGCCTGTAATATCGCTTCTTCGGTCATGGTCACGCAAGTTTTTGTTAAAATAAGCTAGAAGTGTGCAAAGTTAATTGCTGTAGCCCTTACTTTGCCATAAACAAGCCCATTTATTGACTTTTTATTGTCAAAACCATTCGTATTTTTGAGCCGATGAATAAATTGCTACGCATCCTTCTTATTGGAATAGCCTTTTGTGGCCTTAACAAGGCCAAGGCACAAAATACGTCCTACAGAGACTCGGTTGTGCAACTCTATGGGGTAGTGATGACCGCCGATAGCTTAAGGGCTATTCCTTCTGCAAGTATTATTGTAGAAGGTAAAGGAAGAGGTACCATAACCAGCCCAGATGGCGTATTTTCTATTGCTGTATTAAAAGGTGACAAAATCACTTTTTCTTGTGTTGGATTTAAAGATAGACGCATTGATATCCCAGCCAACCTCACAGAAAATCAGTACAGCGTTATTCAACTCATGGTAAGTGATACTGTTTATTTACCAGCCACCATTTTAAAACCTAGACCTACACGTGAGCAGTTTGAAAGAGACTTTGTAAACAACAAAGTAAACGATGACATGTACGAGGTGGCTAGAAAAAATACCGACGAAGCGCGCAATAGAATTTTACTCAACTCCTTACCTTCTGATGGTAGAGAGGCGGTTAATTATCAGTTGCGTCAACAAGCCAATAAATATTATTATGCTGGACAAATTCCGCCTATGAATATTTTAAATCCAGCAGCTTGGGCCGACTTTATTAAGTCGTGGAAACGTGGCGATTATAAGCGAAAAAAATAGTTTTATGTCTACTATAAAAAATGTGACCGTTGTTGGTGCAGGCACCATGGGAAATGGTATTGCACAAGTATTTGCAACCCACGCGTTTCATGTAACGCTATTAGATACGAGCAGTGCTCAACTCGAAAAAGCGCTTGCTACCATTCATAAAAATTTAGACCGTTTGGTTACCAAAGAAACCATTACGGCCGCTCAAAAAGAATCGGCTCTTGCGCATTTAACAACGAGTACAACCCTTGCTACAGCTGTATCTAACGCCGATTTAGTAGTAGAAGCAGCGACCGAAAATAAAGCCATCAAACTTTCAATTTTTGAAGCGCTAGACGCTGCCACACCAGCACATGCCATTTTAGCAAGTAACACTTCTTCTATTTCTATTTCTGAAATTGCTAGCGTTACCAAAAGACCCGCACAAGTTATTGGTATGCATTTTATGAACCCAGTGCCTATTATGAAACTGGTAGAAATCATCAATGGAAAAGAAACCAGTGCGGCTACTTCCGACACCATTGTTGAACTGAGTAAAGTACTTTTAAAAGTACCTTGTGTGGTCAATGATTTTCCCGGATTTATTGCGAATAGAATTTTAATGCCCATGATCAATGAGGCTATTTATGCATTACATCAAGGCGTTGCTACCAAAGAATCGATAGACACCATTATGAAGCTTGGCATGGCACATCCAATGGGGCCACTTCAACTTGCCGATTTTATTGGACTCGATGTTTGCCTTAGCATTTTAGAAGTTTTATACGAAGGATTTAAGGAAGAAAAATATGCGCCCTGTCCACTGCTTGTAAGTATGGTAGCGGATAAAAAACTAGGCGTTAAATCAGGCGCAGGGTTTTATACCTACGGTGTGTAAGTCTTTAAATTTATATAACACTTCATCGAGCCTTGCTTTAGGAATACCAATACGAAGGTTACAAAACAGTTGCATAGACTGTTCTGATACCGAACATCCGTATTGTTTTACGACGTTCATGACATCCCCCATTTGAGTATAGTCAAAAGACAGTTCGTAATAACATTCAATTGTTTTTTGTACAAATGGTGTTAACTGAAGTGCCATTGAGGCCGCAGATTTATACGCGTTAATGAGTCCCGGAACACCTAGTAAAGTGCCTCCAAAATACCGCACTACAATAATGGCGGTATTGGTAACGCCACTACTATCAATTTGCCCAAGTATCGGCCTACCAGCAGTTCCAGCGGGTTCACCATCATCACTTACACGAAATATATTGTTGGTTAAACCCAACCTATAGGCAAAACAGTGATGCACCGCTTTTGGATGTTCTTTTTTTAAGTCTTGTAAATACTGTTTGAAATTTTCGGCAGTAATAACTGGAAACGCATACCCTAAAAACTTACTTCCCCTATCCTTAAATTCAGCCATGGAAGGCTTTTCGATAGTAAAGTAATGATCTGCGTTTTGCATGGATAAATAAATTTGAAGGGCTGGCGCAAAAATAACCTAAATGATACTAACATTGCATCATGACTTTTGAAGCCGCCCAACGGTCCCTTGCTACTGCACTTGATGGCCTCTATGAAAATAGAGAGGCGGCTACCATTGCAGGCATGGTGATGGAATTTATTACGGGGAAGTCTAAAATGGATCGTTGGCTCCAAAAAAATGAATTGCTCTCGATAGAAGATTTGAAGCGCTTGGAAAAGTATTCCAAGGAGCTATTAACGGGCAAGCCCGTTCAATACGTTTTAGGTGAAGCATGGTTTGCTGGCATGTGTTTAGCGGTGAACGAACATACCCTTATTCCGAGGCCAGAAACAGAAGAACTCGTAAACTTATGTGCAAATTGGGCCACCACAAATAAGATCCATCATGCGCCATTACAAATTTTGGAAGTAGGAACAGGTAGTGGATGTATTGCCATTGCACTTCTAAAAAATCTACCGAATGCACAAATTACAGCGGTAGATATTTCTAATGAAGCCATTAAAGTGGCTTCTGCAAATGCAATAGCCAATAACACTGCTATCACATTTATTACACTAGACTTTTTAGACGAAACAACTTGGCTAGGGCTTGGCAGTTATGATATTATTATTTCAAACCCACCCTATATAGCGGACAATGAAAAAGAAAGTATGGCGGGGCATGTACTTGACTTTGAACCGCACACAGCACTATTTGTTACGAATAACAATCCACTTATTTTTTATACTGCCCTCGCAAATTTTGGAAAAACATATTTACACCATGGCGGTGCTTTATTTGTAGAAATCAATCAAGCACTAGGGCTTCAAACACAGGATGTATTTGAACAAAATAACTACAATACCCTGCTCAAAAAAGATTTGTTTGATAATGACAGAATGATTGTAGCCACTCATTAATTAGGCTACTAAAAAGTAACTATTGGCTATTATCCACAGCCATTACTGGCGTTGCTCCCAATTTTTTTATCACCTGCATCACTTTAATAGCCGTTCCTAAATGCGAAGTACTGTCGCCATTAATAACCACCGACGGCTTATCTGTTTCTTTCGCTAAAAAAACAGAAAGTTCAGATTCTAATGAGTCGAGTATAATGGGCTTAGATCCAATAAAAATTTGCTGGTCTTTGTCTACCGTAACCACCACTGTTTGCTTGGCTTTTGTATCACTAGCTGCCTTTGGATTGGACACCTTAATAACATTGGGATTTGCAAGTGTTGATACAATTAGAAAAAACAGTAGTAGTATAAATAGAATATCATTTAAGGCACCGGTGTGCACTTCGGGATGAGTTCTTAATCGCTTTCTGATATTCATTGTATTCAATTAACGAGTTGGTTCTTGTAAAATATCAATGAACTCTGAACTTGCTACTTCCATTTTATTGGCAGTCTTATCAATTTGGGTACTTAAAAAATTATACCCAACGTATGCAATCAATCCAATAATTAAACCCGTTGCAGATGTAATCATTTTTGTATAAATACCGCCAGCAATGGTATTAAGTGTATACTCTCCAGTAGATGCAATGCCATAAAATAACTGTACCATACCAATGATGGTTCCTAAAAATCCAAACATCGGTGCAATACCAGAAATGAGTGATAAAATAGAAAGATTTTTTTCCATGTTGTACATTTCGAGGCGACCCACATTTTCCATACTTTTTTCGATCGCATCAAGTGGCTTCCCAATGCGCTGAATACCTTTATCAATCATGCGTGCCACAGGGCTATTGGTATTTTTTGCCAAGTTGCGCGCTGCTTGCACATTACCCGTTACAATATTATCTCTAATAATATTCATAAAGTTAGGCTCTATTCTAGAAGCTTTATTAATAGCCAACAAACGCTCTACAAAAACATAAATGGCGGCAACGAGTAAAAAATATAATGGATACATAATCCAACCACCCTTTTCTAATAAGCTCAGCATAGAAATTTTTTCTGGCGTACTCGCAGTAACTGCACCTAGTGCTTTTTGAATGGTGTCTGTTTGTAATAAATAAAACATACAATGGGTTTGATTACCGTTAAAATTAGTGGGTTCTACAAAAGAAGCAATGCCCTGTGAATAAAAATGCTAAAGCCTCGTTATTTAAGAAAGCTTTTGCACAATTAGGCCGTTAAATAACACCCTAGTGCACACAAACCCCTTATTTAAGGGTGATTCGACTTAATACCGGAAAATGATCTGACGGAAATTTACCATTGTATGAATCCGTTAATACACCCCACCTACTAACCGTAAAATGAGAGGAGGTGAAAATATGATCAATTACCTGGTCCGGATTTAAATTGGGGCCAAAGCCCTGAAAAGTTCCATTGGGTTTATAGGGCATAGCTACCCTTTTAAAAGTGTCCAATAAAAGACCAGAATTTGCAATTAATTGATACCATTCCGAACTGTGATCACCATTAAAATCGCCGGTTAAAATAACAGGTGTATTACCAGCAATCGTTTTGATTTTTTCAAGTATAAGTTTAGAACTTTCTTTACGCGCAACCATGGCCTGATGATCATAATGTACATTAAAACAATACATTTTTTTGTGCGTTACATTGTGTTGGAGCAGTACCCAAGAGCAAATTCTATTGATGCGTGCATCCCAACCAAAGCCAGGTTTAGCAGTTGTTTCAGATAACCATAAATCACCTTTATCTATAATTGTAAAAGCATTATTTTTTATAAATATGGCAGAGTGCTCGCCTTTAAGTGCGCCATCGTCTCTACCAATACCGTAATAGGTGTATCCCGGAAGCAAGGCTTGCAAACCATCTAGTTGGTGCTGCAACCCTTCTTGGGTTCCTACAATATCAAATTCATGAAACTCAATCAGCGCAGC